>JAFYGL010000626.1 GCA_017543165.1 Victivallales bacterium
CGCGCAAAAGGCATTCTGCAACTATCTGCGCTCCTGTCATTGTCGTTCTTTTGTTGTCTTGCATCTTTGTTGTATGTATACCCCTGGCGGGGCTTGTTTTATGTGGGCGCCGAGGCGGCGCCCACATTATTGCAGATTGCGTGGGTCGATGTCGGCATAGACCTCCACATTCTTGCTTAACTGCACGCCAACGATGTGTTGTCGCAGCAGGCGTGTCAGTTTGCGTATGGAGCCGCCGCGCAGCAGGAACTGCCAGCGGTAGTATGTCTTCACCCTGGCGATAGGGGAGGGCATTGGTCCAATTACTTTAACATCCGCGTCAAGCAGCGGCTTGATTTCCTCTGCGAAACCCTCGGCGCATAGCCTCGCCTGTTCCTCGTCTGTACTGCGGAAATGCACGATTGCCATGTGTGAGACTGGTGGAAAATCCAGCATTCTGCGGCTTTCGATTTCCTCGTTGTAGAACGCTGTGTAGTTTTGCTCCCGCGCCGCCTGCAGTGCGGGGTGGTACGGCGTGAATGTCTGCACCAGCACCGTGCCTGGCTTGTCCCCCCTGCCTGCACGGCCAGCGACCTGTGTGATAAGCTGGAAAGTGCGTTCTCCGCTGCGGAAATCGGGTATGTGGAGGCCACTGTCCGCCTGGATTACACCTACCAGCGTCACGTTGGGGAAGTCAAGCCCCTTGGCGATCATCTGGGTGCCGATGAGAATGTCGATTCTGCCTGCGCGGAAACTGTCCAGCACCCTGCGGTATGCGTCCTTGGTGGACATGGTGTCCGCATCCATGCGCTCGACTTTCGCCATGGGGAACACACCCTGCACGATGTTCTCTATTTTCTCGGTGCCGACGCCAGTGTACTTTATGGCGTCGCTGCCGCACTGCGGGCATAGCGAAGGCGCGTTCTTCTCCTCGCCGCAGAGGTGGCACACCAGCAGATTGTCCTTGCGGTGGTATGTGTGGGCGATGCTGCAATTGGAGCATACGGACACATAGCCGCACTGGGGGCAGATCAGCTGCGTTGCATAGCCGCGCCTGTTCAAAAACAGCATCACCTGCTCGCCGCTGTAGATGCGGTTTGTAATCTGCTCCTTCAGGCGCCGTGAGAACAAATCCGCATGGCCTGCCTCGGCTGCCTCCTGTCCCATGTCGATGAGTTCGATGGATGGCATGAGCATGCCGTCCATCCTCTTTGGCATTTCCACCAGTTTGTACATTCCCCGCTGGCAGTTGTAGTAGCTTTCCATGGAAGGCGTCGCGGAACCAAGCAGGACTGTGGCGTGCTCCATTTTGCCGCGCACCACCGCCACGTCCCGCGCATTGTACCGTGGTGAATCGTCCTGCTTGTAGGTCTGTTCGTGCTCCTCATCCACCACGATAAGGCCCAGTTTTCTGAATGGGGCGAACAATGCGGAGCGTGCGCCGACGGCGATTTTCGAGCGTCCCTCGTTTATGCGTGTCCACTCGTCGAAGCGCTCCCCGTCACTGAGACTGCTGTGCAATACGCTGACCATGTTTCCGAAGCGGCGCCTGAATCTGTCGCAGGTCTGCGGTGTAAGTGATATTTCTGGCACCAGGACAATGGCCTCCAGCCCCAAATCAAGGCAGTGCTGTATGGCCTGGAGATACACCTCCGTCTTGCCTGAGGCGGTCACCCCCTTCAGCAGAATGACCTGTGCGTCCCTGGCGTCAAGTGAGGCGTCTATTATGGACAATGCGTTCCTCTGCTGGTCGGTGAGTTCCTTGTGAGGTTCCATCTGCACCACATCGTCCATGAATGGCGAGCGTTCCACGACGCGCTTCTCCTTGCTGAGATAGCCTTTGTCGCAAAGTGCTGAAACTACCGCCGAACTTACATTGGCGGCCTCCAAAATGCCGTTCAATGGCATGGGGCCTTCCTGGCGCAAGGTGCGGAGCACGTTCAACTGCCGTTCCGTGAGTTTGGCGTCATCGTCCCGCATGAGGCCCTTGGCGGTCAGCGACACGAATATCAACTGCCTGTGGTTCATTTCACCCGCCCTCACCACGGCAGGCAACAAGACGCGCAAGGTGTGTTCAAGGGGGCAGCAGTAGTATTCCGCAATCCATTCGCCAAGTTTGAGCAGCGTGTCTGGAATCTGCTGGCGCTCATTGTCAAGCCCCAGGATTGGCTTTACATTGGGGAAGGAACTTTCGCTCTTCATGCGGAAAACATAGCCTGACAACTCCTTGGAACGGAGGCTGACTCTTACGCGGCTGCCTGGATGCACCTTGCCAATCAGGTGTGGCGGCACTTCGTAATCGAAGCCCTTGTCCAGGGACAAATCGAACAGCACCTCTGCAAAGCGCATTTGGGGGCCTATGTTGTCCTCATTGCGCTGCATTTACATTTTTTGTATAAGCCGTTGCAGCAATGCATTGGTCGAGCAATCGTGCCCTTCCGCCTTTCCTTCCTTGAAATCCTGGAGGATTCTGCTTGCAAGGACCTTGCCCAGCTGCACTCCCCACTGGTCAAAGGAATAGATGTTCCAGATGATGCCCTGCACGAAAATCTTCTGTTCGTACAACGCCATAAGGATGCCCAGCATTCTGGGCGTCAACTTGTCTGCCAGCAGTGTGTTTGTTGGCTTGTTGCCCTGAAATACCTTGAATGGCAGCAATTCAGGGGAGATATTCGGGTCTTCCGCAAGAACCTGTTCCTTTGTCTTGCCGAATGCCAGCGCCTCGGTCTGCGCGATGAAGTTGGCCATGAGTTTCCTGTGATGGTCGCCGACAGGTGTGTTTGATTTGCAGAAGCCAATGAAGTCCGCAGGTATCATCTTGGTGCCCTGGTGCAGCAGTTGGAAGAAACTGTGCTGGCTGTTGGTGCCTGGTTCACCCCAGATTATGGGGCCAGTCTGCACCTGCACCTGCTGGCCGTTCCTGTCCACATATTTGCCGTTGCTTTCCATGTCCACCTGCTGGAGATGGGCAGCGAAGCGGTGCATCTGCTGGTCGTATGGCAGGATGGCGTAGGTCTGCGCGCCGAAGAAGTTGTTGTACCAGATTCCCAGCAAGGCCATGATGACAGGCATATTCTTTTCAAGGGGGGCTTCCCTGAAGTGCGTGTCCATGGCGTGGAATCCCTCCAGCATGGCGGTGAAGTTCTCTGGGCCTATGGCCAGCATGATTGGCAGGCCGATGGCGGAGCACATGGAATAGCGCCCGCCTACCCAGTCCCAGAAAGCAAAGGCGTTTGCCGTGTCGATGCCGAATGCCGCCACTTCCTTCAGGTTTGTGGACACTGCCACAAAGTGCCTGGCGATGGCGGCCTCGTCCTTCAGCTTGTCAAGCAACCAAGTGCGTGCGCTGAATGCATTGGTCATGGTCTCAAGCGTGGTGAATGTCTTGGAGGCCACGATGAAAAGCGTTTCCTCTGCGTTCAGGTTGCGTACGGTGTCATACAGGTGGAAGCCATCCACATTGGAGACGAACATCACGTTCAGATCGGGCTTGCTCCAGGACTTCAGCGCCTCGCATGCCATCTTTGGACCCAGGTCTGAGCCGCCAATGCCGATGTTGACGATGTTCCTGATGGGGCGTCCAGTATATCCCTTCCATTCCCCGCTGCGCACCTTGTTGGAAAAGTCAGCCATCTGCGCCAGCACGCGGCGCACCTCTGGCATTACGTCCACGCCGTCCACATAGACGGGATTATTGGATGTGTTGCGCAATGCGGTGTGGAGCACGGCCCTGTGCTCGGTGCGGTTGATTTTCTCGCCGGAGAACATCTGCTCCCTGGCCTGCTCCACATTGGCCTCCCTTGCCAGTTGGAAGAGCAGGTCCATTGTCTCCTTGTCAATGAGGTTCTTGGAGTAGTCCAGCAGCAGATCCTCGAATTGCAGGCTGAAATTGCCAGCCCTGCCCTTGTCTTGGAACAAATCCCTAAGGTGGACTTGCTTCATTTCAGCGCATTTGCGCTCCAGTTTCTTCCATGTTTCACTTCGCATAAGTATAATCTCCTTGGGTTGTTGTTATCACGCGCGAAATTTAACCCGATTTGCTGGGAAATAAACCCCAATTGCGTAAAAATGTGGGCGCGGAGGTAGCCAGCGCGTCACCGCGCTGGCACACCTCAAACGAATTAATCAATGCATTTCCACCGCCATTGCCAATTGATCAATCCAGCCTTGTCTGGATTATGCCAAATATACCGAATCTGCTGATAATATTCATTTTCAGTACGAATGATATGATTATAACAATCCGACTGCCATAAAACTCCAGTGCGCCCCAGAAACTTATTAATTGTATGAGCAGTAAATGATTTCCAGCCTTGAAGTACTTCTGAAAGACGATAATGCTCAAGCAATTGAAATGCAATATGGACATGATTCGGCATAATGCACCAACTGTGTAACCTATATTTTTCCCCATTATAGAAAATAAGACTATTTTGGACGATGTTTGCCACATCGGGATTTCCAAAGATGCACTCGCCGTAGCCCGCATCAAGATAACCCTCGATTTTGTCTGAATAAAGATACTGAAGGCGTTTTATTTCATATTCAGTCAGTTCTCGTTTTTCCAAATGTGCATTTTCTATTATCCATTCTCGTTCCTGTTTCCATTCCATCTGCTTTTGCATAGGCACAGAGTCATTCAGCCGAAAACAGACATGATAGATTGTTGCATCCAGCTCCCAATGGGGAAGGTTGTATTCACCCTTGTTGATTCTTATAGGTTCATTATATATCGCTCTACCAGGGAAATAGATACCTGCCTCCTCGCGAATTTCAAGGGGGTAGCCAGCGCGTCCCGCGCTGGGGCGGGGGTAGCCAGCGCGTCCCGCGC
>JAFYGL010000627.1 GCA_017543165.1 Victivallales bacterium
GGGCATTTCCAGCTCAGGAGCGGGCTTCACAGCGACCATTATTTCCAGGCGGCGCTGGTGCTGCAGCATACCTTGATTGCCGCTGAACTGTGCGCGGCGATGGCGGAGCCATGGCGTGACGCAGGCATAGAGACCGTGATTTCACCTGCAGTGGGCGGCATAATAGTGGGGCAGGAAGTGGGGCGTTCCCTGGGCGTTCGCGCAATCTTCGCCGAGAAGGACGACAATTCCAACCTAGTCCTGCGCAGGGGCTTCACATTCAGGCCTGGCGAGCGCGTGCTGGTGGCGGAAGACGTGGTGACCAAGGGCGGGCGCGTACAGCAGACGCTGGATTTGGTGCGCAGTTGCGGAGCGACGCCAGTTGGCGTGACCGTCATGGTGGACCGCAGCGACGGCACCGTGGATTTCGGCCTGCCATTCAAGTCGCTGCTGAAACTGTCATTGGAGACATTCCAGCCAGAGAATTGCCCGCTTTGCGCAAAGAACATGCCCATCGACCATCCAGGCTCGAAATAACACAACCATAGCAATATTCTAAAATCAATGATTAGCTGGCTACTTAAGAAAATCTTTGGAGACAGGAACGCCAGGGTGCTGCGCAAGATGCAGCCGCTTCTGGAAAAGGTGAATGCGCTGGCGGAAGAGTACAAGTCCCTGACCGATGCGCAATTGCAGGCGAAGACGGACGAATTCAAGGCCCGCCTGAAGAATGGCGAAACCACGGACCAGCTCCTGCCTGAAGCATACGCCACTGTGAAGGACGCATGCCGCCGCCTTCTGGGAAAGACCTTGAATGTGACGGGGCATGACATCGTGTGGGACATGGTGCCATTTGATGTGCAGATTCTGGGCGCCATCGCCTTGCACCACAGGAACATCGCCGAAATGGCCACTGGCGAAGGCAAGACTCTGGTGGCCATCATGCCGCTGTACCTGAATGCGCTGACTGGGCGGAATGTGCAGCTGGTGACTGTGAACGACTATCTGGCGCGGCGTGACTCCCAGTGGATGGGATTCGTCCTGAAATGGCTGGGGCTTACGGTGGGCTGTCTTCAGAATGAAATGAATCCAGACCAGAGACGACAGCAATATGCCTGCGATGTCACATACGGCACCAACAGCGAATTCGGTTTCGACTACCTCAGGGACATGGGCATGGCCGTGACAAAGGAGCACCTGGTGCAGAGGGACTACTTCTTCGCAATCGTGGATGAAATCGACAGCATCCTGATTGACGAGGCCAGGACACCGCTCATCATCGCAGGACCAGCCAAGGTCTCCACCCACAAATACGACACTTACAAGCCAATCATCGCCGCATTGTTCTCCAAGCAGATGGCCATGGTGGACGCAATGCTGGCCAGCGCCAAGGCCGTCATCCAGAATGAAAACTCCACCCAGGAGGAACTGGAGGAGGCGTATATCAAGTTGCTCCAGGTGCAAATGGGAATGCCAAAGCACAAGGGCCTCATGGAAATGATGGAGGAGGCCGAAATAAGGAAGGCGATGGACCGCAAGGACCTGGAGGTGCATACCGAAAACAACAAGCAGCTCCTGCATGACATGCAGGAGGACATGTACTTCACCATAGACGAGCGCAACAACGAGGCCAACCTGTGCGAGAAGGGGCGCAACTTCATCAGCCCCAACAATCCAGAGACATTCGTGATTCCTGATTTGCCGTCGCAGCTGGCCTCCGTGGATGCGGACAAGACACTGGACGAGGCGCAGAAGATGGAAAAGCGCCGCCAGTACCAGATAGAGTTCGACAACCGCTCCGAGGTGCTGCACAACATCGCGCAGCTGCTGAAGGCGTATTGCCTGTTTGAAAAGGACACACACTACATCGTCCAGGACAACAAGGTCATCATTGTGGACGAGTTCACGGGCCGCCCCCAGCCTGGGCGCCGCTTCTCCGAAGGCCTCCACCAGGCTCTTGAGGCGAAGGAAAACGTGAAGATCGAGAGGGAGACGCAGACTCTGGCGTCCATCACCATCCAGAACTATTTCCGCATGTATGAAAAACTGGCTGGAATGACTGGCACTGCCGAGACCGAGGCTAATGAATTCAAGTCAATCTACAATCTTGACGTGGTGGTGATTCCCACCAACAAGCCATGCAAAAGGATTGACATGGACGACCGCGTTTACAAGACACAGCGTGCAAAATACAATGCAATCATAAATGAAATCATAGAATGCAACAAGAAGGGGCAGCCTGTACTTGTGGGCACGATTTCAGTGGAGGTTTCCGAAATACTCAGCAGAATGCTGAAGCAGAAGGGCGTGATTCACAATGTGCTGAACGCGAAGCACCACCAGAGCGAGGCCGAAATCGTAGCCAGGGCAGGGCAGCTGGGCGCAGTCACCATCGCGACCAACATGGCTGGCCGCGGCACGGACATCAAGCTTGGGCCAGGCGTCCTTGAAAAGGGAGGCCTGCATGTCATCGGCTCCGAAAGGCATGATGCGCGGCGTATCGACAGGCAGCTCCGCGGGCGTTGCGCACGCCAGGGCGACCCAGGCTCGTCACGTTTCTATGTCTCGTTTGAGGACAATCTGATGCGCCTGTTCGCATCGGACAGGATTGCCTCCATCATGGGCAAGATGGGTCTTTCGGACGATGACGAACTCTCGCATCCACTGTTGAACAGGACCATTGAAAGTTCCCAGAAGAAGGTGGAGCAGCAGCATTTTGCAATCCGCAAGCACACCCTGGAGTATGACGATGTCATCAACAGGCAGCGCGCCTCCGTGTATGAGCAGCGCAGAAATGTGCTCATGACTGACAATCCCACGGATATCCTGCTGGACTACTTCTACACCGCCATCGGCGAGCATGTGGACGAATGCTACGCCCGCCGCATCAAGCATGTGCCAATTGACTTCAGCTACCTTAAGAACTGGCTTGCCAAGACAGTGCCTGTTGCGTTCCCCGATGAATTGTTCGTGGAGGAGGATGACGGTACAGACTACAGCGGCAAGCATGATGCTGAAGCCGCGCCAGCATACGCGAAGAAGGTGCTGGCCATCGTCGAGGCGGCGTACAATGTGAAATGCCAGGGATGGCCTGAGGAGATGCGCAGTTGGTTCGAGCGCTCTGTCATGCTCTCCACCATAGATTCCAGGTATCAGGACCATTTGTATGCCATGGACGCATTGCGCCAGAGCGTGCACCTGCGTTCCTACGGTCAGAGAGACCCGCTGGTGGAATACAAGCAAGAGGCCTTCAGGATGTTCAACGACCTCATGACCAACATGACCGAGGACATCATTACCAAGGCATTCCGCCTGCAGATAATCCAGATGGCTGAAGAGCGCGCGGACAATGGCGAGGATTATGACGAGGAGGAAGAGGATGAACAGCCGACGCCAGCGCCGATACCTGTGTCAAAACTGCCCAACATCACAGTCACGGCTCCCCAGATGCGTGGCGATACATTCACAACACGCAGTGATCTGGCGGAGGCAATGGATGCGACAAGGACCGCCAGGCCAGCGGGGCGTCCCAACACGCCAATCACCCGCGACCATGAGAAGATAGGCCCCAATGCCCCATGTCCCTGCGGCTCAGGCAAGAAGTACAAGAAATGCTGCGGGCGCTTCAAGTAAAGACTTATGAGAGTTCTTTTGCAACGCATAAAGCATGCCTCGGTTGAGATTGACGGCGAGGTTGTAGGCAAGGCAGGGGCGGGGCTTCTGCTTTTCCTGGGCGTAGGCAATGGCGACACCCAGGCCGAGGCGGATTTTCTGGCGGACAAATGCGTGGGGTTGCGCATATTTGAGGACGGCGAAGGCAAGATGAACCTGTCCCTGGCCGATGTGGGAGGCGAGATACTCCTGATTAGCCAGTTCACATTGTATGCGGACGCCCGCAAGGGAAGGCGCCCCTCGTACACGGATGCCGCGCCGCCGCCCGTGTCGGAACCACTCTACGAATATTTTGCGCAGCGCCTGCGCGACGCAGGCGTCCATGTCGAGACGGGGCGTTTTGGTGCGGACATGAAGGTGTCCCTTCTTAACGACGGTCCTGTAACCATAATGCTTGAAAAGGAACATGAGCGATAATACCGAAGAACTAGGGCGCGTATGGAATGTGGACACAGCCAACGCCGTGTCCGCTGCGTTGTGCCAGCAGTATGACAGGGGCGCAGGCGTCAGTTATGCAGAGCGCTTCTCCATTCCCCAGAGGGCTGCCATAATTGACATACTGGAGGACCTTTCCGAATTGCTTTTCCCTGGCTATGCGGGGCGGCGCAATATCAGTTCGCTGGGCGAGTATTTCAGCACGGGAACTTTGCTGGACAGTGTGCACACGAAACTGACTGCACAGATTCGCATGGCGTTCTCCTACAAGTGCGATGAAAAGCAACTTGGCGTGGACTGTGAAAAGCACTCCTCGGACGTGGCGGCGGAATTGCTGAAGAAACTGCCCGATATAAGAAATATGCTGATGGACGATGTGCAGGCCGCAATAGACGGCGACCCAGCCACGCAATCTGTGGACGAGATTATTCTGGCGTATCCAGGCTTCAAATGCATCTGCGTGCACCGAATCGCACACGAACTCTATGTGGCGAAGGTGCCGCTTCTGCCACGCGTCATGAGCGAATACGCCCATACCATAACGGGTATCGACATAAA
>JAFYGL010000628.1 GCA_017543165.1 Victivallales bacterium
CTCCACGGTAGAGGTCATGGCTCTCTTCGAATGCGAAACTCCAAAAATCCTGCTTCACGCCCTCGAAGCCATACTCCAGCAGCAGTTTGTCCAGCGCAAATTGCATATAATTGCGGACTACCTCCTTGCTTGGGTCAAGTGGAGACGAGGGTTCCCAGCGGTAGTCGAAATCCACAAACCAGTCTGGATGCTCCTTGTAGATGGGTGTGCCTTTTGGGCAGAAGCCGCCAATCCAAAGGGCAGGGCGCAGGCCAATCTTCCGTATCTCGTCTGTGAAATGCCGTAAACCATTGGGGAACTTGTTGTGGTCCACGCCGTCCTCGCCCTCGTATGGCACTCCAAGTCCATGGGCAGGCGGCACATTAACGGCATAGCCGTCATCCACTTGTATCCATTCCACCATCGGGAATTCCTCCTTCAGGTATCTGGCCTCCTTGAGTATCATGTCCTCCGAGATTTTGCGGGCGATGCCATCGTTCCAGGAACCCCAGACCATGGTGTACCTGTTGAGCGGAGTTGCCCCGTACATTGGAGGCAGATGCCTGCGAAGCACGGCAGTGTACTCATCAAAGATGCGCTCCACATCCTCGGAATGCTCTGTGGTGCCGATGTACCATTCGTCCACCAGCACCCTGTCTGGCGCGACTTCAAGTGCCTCCATTGCCTTGACACCCGAGTAGATGTCCATTGTCACGGTGCCGCCCTCGTGCTTTAGCAGATAGTTGTGGAAGAAAACCTTCTGGCTCAACGTGCCGTGCACCAATGCATGGCAATCCTTGTAGTTGCCTACCAGAATGGCGGGGAATGGCTGGTAGGGACAGCAGCCAATCCTGTCGCAGACAACGCCAACCGCCACGAACTCGAAATTCGAGGGCACTGCGCCAGGCGCCTTGCGGTCATAGTCGATGGGGAATGTCATCAGGTCGTAGATGCGGGGATTCTCGTTGTGGTAGAAGAAGTCGTCCGCCGCCTCTCCCTTGAAATGAATGCCCTGCAATCTTAGACCCAGCTCATTCAGTTTGAGCGTGTTGCCTGACTTGTTGGCGAATACCCGCCGCGCCACAATGCCCTCGGGCACCACATTCAGGTACACGTCATCCACAATGCCGTTTTCATACAGCATTGCGATATGGGCATATTCGCCCTGCCTGGCTTCCAGGTAGTCAATTTTAGCGGGGAATGTCTCCTGCCCCTCAAGCACTGCAAAGAACGCGGCCTCGCCAATGCCGCACTGTAATCTGTCAAACATCGCCATCTTCATTTTTTTGTCTCCCCGTAGAGATAATTTCAAAACATCCAGTGTGAGCGCCTTAGCGGCGCTCACTCAGGTTGGCCAACTTGCATGTTTTCGTCTGTTGGACAGCCACACAGGTTGGCCAACATGTATGGATTACCTGGGGCTATGCCTTACCAGTTGGCCAACTTGAGTGAGCGCCGCTAAGGCGCTCACACTGGATGTTTTGAAATTACCTCCGTATTAATCTATGGATAAAAATCAAGCCTCCATGGAGAGAAGATATTCGCACTGGATTATCTTCTCCAGCAAGCCCTGTATGGAATAGAAATAGTGGTTGCTAGCCTCGAAGCCCACGCGGGTATCTTTTCTTGCCAGCAGCAGGAGCTGTTTTGCCAGTTCCCTTTCCTGGCGTATCACATCTGGCAGTTCGCCAGTTCTGCCTGCGTCCCGCAGACGCACGAAGCGTATCTGCATGTATGCGCTGCGCAGATGGCAGTATGCGGCGCTTGCCATGGTCAGCAGCTCGTCAAACTCCGCCTTGTCCGCCTCTGGCACCTTGGGGAGAAGCGTCATGAGGTGCTCAACACCCTTGCCCCAAAGGGCAGACACTTTCTCGAACTGGTTCTCCAGCACATCCTGTGGATAGATGGAACTCCACTGCTTTATGTCGTCGTATGGGAAGCCAACCATGGTGGCCTCGTAGTGCGTGGGCTTTGTGTAGAGCAGGTTCAATGGGCCGAAGTTCATTGGCGCACTGTACTGCAATGCCAAATCGCTGGGAAATTGCCTGAACGCATCACTGAACATGCGCCATGCCTTGCAGACTTCAGGCGCGATTGCCTTTGAAAACTTTGCCGACGCCAGCTCTTCTACGCTTTTGAACTTGAGCAATTCCAGGTTTGCGCCTGGGTAGCCGCCCAATGTCCAGCTTAGCATAAGCGCCTCCACGCCTTCCTTTTCCAAATTGTCCAGATGTTCTTGCAGGAGGTATGGCACAGGCAGATATGGTATTGCCGCCAGTTCCCAGGAGCAGTTCATCTGTATCTTTGCCGCGATTTCAAGGCCGCGTTTCTTGGCGATGCTCCATGCCTCCTTTGTCTTGTCGCTGGGGCCAACCTGTGCAATGGAGTAGTCCCTCACACTGCCTTGCACTCCGCCCACATCAGTGGGCTTTCCCCATTCGCTGACCTCAAGAAGCCACACATTCGGCGGCATTTTGCGTATGACATCGTGCTCCTCTATGTCCTGGCATTCGCCGTCAAGCCCTGCAAAGTTCCGCCAGGACCAGGCGTAGGCAAAGACATCTGCATTCGGCGCGGCGCCATGTATGCCGCGTTCCGCTGCCGCCAGCACCTCCACCACCAGGTCGCTGCCGTTGCGTTCCCTGCACAAGGGGCATTTGTTGCCAGTGAGCCTGCTGTTGCAGTGGGTTGGATTTTCGGACATTGTTATGAAGAATGCACCGCCCAGGCCTGGCACACGGGAGAACACGGAATGCAGTGCCTGCTCCATCCACGCAAGCGCAGCGCCCTTGCTGGTGCAGTTGGCACGCATGAATTTCTCTGGAAACTCCACGCCCGCCCAGTCAGGATGCCTGTCGTAGAAGGCAATTGGCATTCCCCGTGGCTCGTTGAAGTACAAATATATCTTCAGACCATGTTTTGCGCAGCGCTCCGCAAGAATGTGCATATTCTCAAGACGTTTTTCCCAGCCCAAAGAATATTCCTCCGAGCCTGCTATGGGATGCAACTGGTACAATATGGCGTTCAGCCAAACACCTTTGACTCCAATGCGCGAATACTGCTCTAGAAGCGGCTCTGGAAGTGGGTCGCTGGCATCAATGTCCAGGAATGTATCCCCGCAACTGGCTGAATAGGCATAGATGAAATTCACCTTGAAGGGGCGGCCTGCGCCAGTCGGCTTTGCCGTTTTTCTGAACTTGGAGGTGAATACGAATGGCTCATCCGCATACTCCATAAGAGCCTTGTCCGCCATGTTTTTTTCCAGATTGCAGCGCAGCCTGTCAGTGGCTTCGATTTCCTGTTGCGTCAGCGGCGTGTATTTCACGGGTGCACAATCTGGCTTCAACAGGCCCAGCTTTACCCAGAGGAAATCCTCCTCCTTCAGAATATGCAGCATCCTGGCGGGGGACCAGTCCAGCAGTTCCAGCAGTTGTGAGTAGGGCAGCAGCTGCCAGTTGTCCCTGATGATTGTCTGGTATCCCTCTGCAATCCAGCGTGGAGACACGTTGTGCCCTTGTACGGGAAGCCCCATTCTTCCCGCCTCAACAACTACAGTTTTTTCATCGCATCCTAGCAGACTGGCGATTTTTGCGGGCGTGACGTATGCCCAGTTGCGCCAGATGACAGCCTGCCATCTGGCAGGAAAATGCTTGAACTCCAGCGGGGCTGACGCAGCCCCCATCGGCAAATCTGATAGTTTTATCATATTGTCTTCTCATTCTATGCCATTGGCGCCCATACGCTATTGCCCGCGGGTGATGTTCCAGCGGATGTTGCTTGGCGCGTATTGGTACCATGCTGGCAATGTGAACCATATCTCAACTGGCCTGTCAGGCGAGATGCGGAATGAGATGCGCATGTCGGTAGCCTGCCTGGGGCTTATGCGCTTGCCCTCAACCTGCATGTTCCTGAATACGCATACATTGAACTGCTCCTCCTTGTCGGGCTTTTTCCCGTCCACCAGGCAGTTCATCTGCTTGTCCATAATGTAGAATGCACCGTCGCGGAATGCATCTGGCTCCGACACCTTCAGGTCAAAGGCGAATGCGGAGGCATAGTCTGGCACAGAAATGGGAATGTCGTACATTACACGCCCGAATACGCCCTTTGCTGGCGGTATGCTCAGGTGCACGCAGGTCTTGTTCTTGTCACCTGGATATGGAATGAACTCCTCCTTTATAACGCCAGTTATGCCTTCCTGCTTCAGGGAGCGCTTTGCAACTTGCGCCTGCTCCATTGCTTCGATTTTGCCAGTGCGCCAGTCAATGGCGTTCTTGCACTTCGCCAACGTGGGGGGAACAGGTCGCGCAGCTGGCACCTCCTTCGCATCCGAGGCGGATATTGCCAACAGCGCAACCGCCCTGTCCATGTATTTTGCACTTTCCAGCTTTACGGATGTTATCGGTATCTCGGGCTTTGAATTTTTCCAGTTTACCACAGAGAACTGCACCAGGCGGTTCCTGTTGTCATGATGCCAAGCGACGAAGCTGCCAGTCCACCCAGAGAACTGTGCATTCCAGTTGAAGATGTTCCATGCCCTGCGCAGAGCAATCTTCTCCGTGCTGCCATCGCCACGCTGGATGTGGAGGGAGCCTACTGCGGGGCATTTATAGCCGTTGAAGTTGTGCCATTCGTTGTTTTCCAGTTCCAGGCGGTCCGTGGGCACAATTGCCATAAGGAAGGCAAGCTGCCTTGCCTGGAGTTTTCCCGTGGAAACCTCAATTGGCCCCGCGGGCAGGCCATCGCCGCCATTTGGCGAGCCTGAAACCGCAACCGCACGAAGTGTGCCCGCCTGGTCATTGGCGCAAATGCGGAAGTGCTGCCTGGCAGCCGCGTAGTCTGCCTTCAATTCAAACAACTTTGCCCTGGAGAAGCGTGGTGCAAGCTCCTCATTGTCCAATTCCAAATTGAGGCTGCCGTCAATAGGCACCTGCTGCCACTCCACAGCCCTGGCGTTGAGTTCAGGGAAGAAGCGCCTCCTTGCTTCAAATGAGGGATCGTAATCCATCTTGTCCAGGTTTTTGTCCAGTTCGTCAGGCGCCCACAGCGCATGGCTGCCGATGATGAAGCCAGGCCAAGTGCGGTACCCGTATTTGTAGAAGCCGTTTTCGGGATTGTTCGAGAAGTAATACCAGGAAAGCACGGCGGCACCCATGCCCTTGTCCCCATAGCTGCTGATGCACTTTGCCATGAGCGGTATGTTGCCCATTGCAGGAACCCATGCGCCGCCCAGCAGCCTGAAGCCCTGGCTGGCGAAATAGTCTGCCGCAGGCGTGTCCAGTTCCAGGCCATAGTCCCAGAAATGGATTAGCGTGTCCTTTGGCAGGTGGCCTTCAATGAGCTTCCAGCCATCCAAAGGAACTTTGTATGGATAAAAGCGCTTTGTATGCTTGGGATGCACGAAGGAATCATGCCAGACAATCGGGGTGACATTGCGGTCCTTGAGGAACTTCAAATACCTGTCCAGTTCCTCTTTCAGCCACTGGTTTGGCGTGAGATGCTTGCACCTGGGGCAAGTGGCGACATCGCCCTGGAGTATTTCGTCCAGCGCAATATGGAAGTACCTTGGCTTGAATGCCATTATCTGCTCGTCCAGCACGCTTTCCCATATCTTTCTTATGCTGGGGTGCATGGGGCACCATGTGCACCCCCACATGTTCTTTTGGGCGGGATTTTCCAGAAGATTCGGCCATTCTGGCATCTTTGACAGCCAGTTCACGTGGCTGAGCAACTGGATGTAGGGTATGATCTCCACATGCTTCTTTCTGCAATACTCCGCCAAATCTGTCATATCTTTCTTCTCCAAGTCCGTGCCTGGATCCACCTTGAAGGCATCGTATGGGAAGGCATTCGTCACGCACAGAAGCACGGTGTTGTATTTAAGGCTAGCGCTGAGCGAAATCAACCTGCGCAGCTGGGGAAGCACAGCTTTGCGCAGCCCTGGAACGTGCAAGTTGATCATGCGCATCTCAAGACCTGGCCAGTCCCGTATTGTCATGCACGCGAGAGGCTCGCCATTGGCGTTCATCAGCATGTTGCCCAGCGTCTGTATCCCGTAGAACACGCCACGCACATCACGGGCCGAAATGCGGACGCCTTTCTCGCTGACCTCAAGCACGTAGCCTTCTGGATTCTCTGGTGTACCCCTGTCGCTGATTTCAAGATGCACTGCAGGACTTGCCTTCCTGGCGAACACTTTCTTGCCTGCACACTGTTCCCGCAGCATTGCCAACGCCGCGTCTAATTCGGATTTTGCCGCCTCGTCCGCCCAGGCTGTCATTGGATCAGGCAAGGCCCAGTTGCCTTCCCTCAAGTCGATTCCCTTTGGCGGAGGTATGAGCCTGTCCGTCCTGTATATGTCAGCCGAGGCAAGCAATGCCACGAAAATGCAAAGAAGCAGTGATTTGAGACTGTTATTTAAATGCATGTGCGTATTTCCTCAATGAAGGGGATGGTTTCAGCAGTTATAGATCAGAACCCTTTGTGTAGTCGAAGCCAGTGTACATGCCCTTCCAAAGTACACCCCACCCAGCAGGTTCCTTGGCAGAGCGCCCTCTCATTTCTCTAGGATCCACAGGCTCTGCATGACCATCCTGGTAGCATATATTCGCCTTGCCTCCAGGCCATACGTTGTTTGAAAGAACGTCTGCGGTATAGACGCCACCTTCCAGGTCGGCTATACTTCTTGTATCTGCCCCTCCGTGCCTGTATCTGAAATAGCCGATGGTCAATGCAGCATCGCAGGCGGGGGTCGATTTAAGATTTGAATCACCGAACAATGGAGCCTGGGCAGGGGAATCTATGTTGTTGTCCTTGAAATTATAGCGGTAGCGTCCCGCCCGCTGAAGGCCTATTTCACCGCTTAACTGCGTGTTGATGAGGTAGTGGGTGAAACTCATGAAAGTTGCCTCGCTTGGGCAGTGGAAAGTGGAGGCGGGCGTCAATGTGCCATATTTTTCCGCATTGGCGCCGAAGCCTGCGCTGCCATCGTGCCGCCCTGAAAGCAGGCCAATCCATGTGTGGTTGTAGGTGCCTTCCGTGTCCAGCCCAGAAGCGTATGCTTCCGCTGGGACAATCCAGCCGTCGTAGGTGTCCGCATACAATGCGGCAGCCAGTCCCATTGTCTTCAGGTTGTTGATGCAGCTGATCGAGCGGGCCTTTTCACGCGCCTTGCTCAACGCGGGCAGCAGCATGGCTGCCAGAATTGCGATGATTGCGATCACTACAAGCAGTTCGATCAAGGTAAAGGTCTTGCGTTTGTTGGTCATGGTTTACCTCCAAAGGTTTTTGCTTGAAAAAAGTATGTAAAAACTCATTTGTCAGATTTTGGAAAGGTCGCCGTTGATGGTGATGCCGCCGTCCGAAACAATGATTGCGCCGTTCAGGTAGCTTGCCTCGGCGGAGGCCAGGAACGCCGCTATGCTGGCGATTTCCTCGGGCTTGCCGTAGCGCCTGAGTGGCGTCCTCAACTTCAGGAAGCGCTCCTCGTCAAAGGTGGAGTTCTCTGGATTGCTCTGGCGCATCATGGGTGTCATGATTGCGGCTGGCGCGATGCAATTTGTGCGTATGTTATAGCGCCCGTATTCCGCCGCCAGGGACTTTGTCAACTGCACGATTGCGCCTTTAGTGGCGGTATATGCATCGCAGTCTGGAATGCCGATGACTCCTGCGCTGGAGGCCGTGTTGATGATGGCGCCGCC
>JAFYGL010000629.1 GCA_017543165.1 Victivallales bacterium
ATTCCCTCCACGAAGACCGCCAGCAGCGCGAAATGCCATGAGTATCCCATTCCAAGCACCACGGTGAACGCGAAGTACGCATTCAGGCCCATTCCAGGGGCCAGGGCGAAAGGATAGTTTGCGAACACGGCCATAAAGCAGGTGCCCACAAAGGATGCAAGCGCCGTCGCGATGAACAATCCGTCCTTCGGCATTCCCGTGGCGGCAAGAATGTCTGGATTCACAGCCAGGATATAGGCCATTGCCAGGAATGTCGTCACGCCAGCCAGTATCTCCTTTGACGGCGTGGTGTTGTTTTCCTTGAGTTTGAAGTACTCGACAAGTGACATTGTTCTCTCCTCTCTTTATGGTTTGGTGTATTGCAGTTGCTATTCAGAAGTTCATCAGTTTTATCTGCACCGTGTTCTGCTCTGCGCCGATTTCACGGCAGACAACGGGGCATTTTGCCATGAAGAGCATTGCCGCTGGCTTTGATGTGTCGCTCAATGTCTCGAAATTGCCCTGCCCTTTGGCAATGACGAGCTCGGCATCGTCAATCGCAGCCTTGAACTCCTCACTACAGCATTCCAGCACCGTGCCAGGGATGTTGCTGCCATTGTCCACCACGCGGCATCCGTCAAAGCCTGATTCGCCAAGTTCGGCGCGCGTCATGTCGTTCAAGGTGAAAGCCCCCCTCACGCCGAATGTCACCTTGTCCAGGAACGGCTCCATGAAGATCCTGTCGAAAATGGCCTCGCCGCAGTTGTCCAGCAGATAAAATATGCTCTTTGCGGAAGACACCCTTTCCTCCAGGCGCGCAAGCGCCGCCAGATCTATCTTCCGACTGAATGAATCGCTGATGATCTTCATGGCTGAATCCAGCCTCAGGTCGCTGTATATTCCAAAATCAAGGACGTTGCCTGCGGTGGCAAGCCTCAGCCTGGATTCAAAGCTGGCTGGATTGTACTGGGGGATGCCGTCAAGATGGGCGGCAAGCTCCATTGCAAGTTTGATCGAGGCCTCCTTCTGGGGCCTGTACGGGTCAGGGCAGCGCCCCCCCGTGATTTCCATGGCCGCATCCCATATCTCATGCAGGTGGAATGGCGGCGGCAACGCCATATTGCAACCAGCCAGCGCCATCATGCCGCGGCGCACCACTTCCTGCTGCTCCGCCTCGTCGCCGCCTATCATCTTCGCTATGTCAACAGCATTCTTGGACAGGCAGGCCAAACATTCAGTATGACTTTTCATCGTTCTTCCTATGATTTCCCATGCTTCTACTTTAATTCAACAGTCTTTTTTTTCAATTGGCTCTTGAAATATACGTTTCAGTTCGCCAATTGAAAAACCAAACGCACGGATTTGTGTTTTGCCCGTGCGTTGAAGTCGGGACAGCCGAAAGACAGATATTTCCAATTGAAAAGCCGTGTTTCTTCAATGTCGGCAGCTACAACGGATATGCGTATGGATTCAATGGCGCGATAAGCGACTTCAAACTCTTTGACAAGCCTCTTTCATCAGAGCAGATTCTCAAAATCGCCAGGAACATCTGATGCCGCCTTCTATGCCCGTTTGAATGGTCCGCGCAAAAAGAGGCAAAGAGGGATGTCAATAGTTACTTTAGCAAAAACCTCAGCAGCGAATAAGTTTAAGATTGAAAAGTGATGCTGAGATTTGCTTATAACATCATTTCTGTGGGAATTAACTTACAGAGAGAAATTTCCTCTCTTAATCAAGATTGTTCACATAGCCACCAAAGCCTA
>JAFYGL010000630.1 GCA_017543165.1 Victivallales bacterium
GATCCAGTTTGACTTCAATCTGCCAGAGCGCTTTGACATGACCTACGTGGGCCAGGACGGACTGAAGCACCGCCCGTTCATGGTGCACCGCGCGCTGCTGGGCTCACTGGAGCGCTTCTTCGGCATTTTGATTGAGCATTATGCAGGCGCGTTCCCAGTATGGCTGTCGCCAGAGCAGGTTCGCATACTGCCCATAAGCGAGAAATTCAACGACTATGCGTACAGCCTGGCTGAAAAGCTGAAGGCGGCGCATATCCGCTATTCTGTGGACGATGCAGCCGACACCATCGGGGGCAAGATTCGCAAGGCCCGCAACATGCGCATACCATACATGCTGGTGGTGGGCGAGCGTGAAGCGGCGAATGGCGAGGTCGCAGTCCGCAGCCGCAAGGGCGAGGAAGGCGCACAGCCCTTCGATGCAGTGCTGGCACGTATCCAGCAGGAGATTGCCGACAAGGCATGAGCCTGCCTGCCAAAGGGTATTCCACACAAAAGTGCGGAATACCCCTTGCCATGGGTTTTGACTTTTAGTATAATTATACACAAGTTGCAGCGGGTGCTGCATAGTAACAACCATTAAGAGAGGAGATACTCCCATCGCACGCGTATTAAAACCAGGTGAGCGCACGTATCGTGGAAGGAATGTGCGCCTTTTGTCCCAGACCAATGAGCAGCTTGGCATTTGTTCCTTTGAGGATGCTTTATCCCGTGCCAATGCAGCAGGATTGGATTTGGTTGAGATGAACGCCAAGGCCGAGCCGCCAGTATGCCGTATTCTGGACTATGGCAAATACCAGTATCAGGAGGACAAGCGCCTTAAGAATGCCAAGAAAAACCAGATACAGCAAAAAGTCAAGGAAATCAAGTTCCATCCTGGCATAGATGACAATGATTTTTCTGTAAAAGTGAAGCACGCAGTTGAATTTTTGCAGAAAGGTGATAAAGTACGCGTCATTATTGCTTTCAGGGGACGTGAGTTAAGCCATCCTGAACTTGGCCAGCAGGTCATTGACCGCCTGATTGCCGTCATAGGCGAGCAGGCGATTATCGACGCGCCCGCCAAGATGCTGGGCAAGAACTGCCAGATGATGCTGGCGCCGAATCCCAAGCTGAAGAAGAAGGCCGAGGCGCCGAAGGCTGGCGACGAGGCAACTCCCGAAGCTTGAGCAATTGGCATTTTAACAGGGTTGCAGCCGAGCGGAACGACTGCATCTGCGAGATTGGGAATACGCTGGGCACGCACCGTGTTTTGCGTGCAACGCGTTTCCCCGTGCCACCGAACATCCACTTTGCGGAACAGTAAATGGCAGCAACCCTTTGTACACAAACAATAGAAAATGAAGGACAAGTACCGCAATGCCTAAAATGAAGACAAGAAAGGCCGCCGCGAAGAGATTCAAGGAGACCGGAACAGGTAAGTTCGTGCATAATTGTGCTTACGGACGTCACATTCTAACCAAGAAGAGCGCGAAGCGCAAGAGGCGTCTGGGGCAGGCTGCCGCAGTAAAGGCCAGTGAAATCCGCCGCATCAAGGCATCTTTGCCATACGGGCTCTAAGCCGTAGCGAAAGCGGAGTTGAAGGAAGAAAACGTCAGACAAGAACAATTAAAAAAGTAGGGTACAATTATGGCAAGGGCAACCTGTGCAGTTGCGTCGCGTAAGCGCCGCAAGAGGGTTTTGGAACGCGCGAAGGGTTTCCGTGGCAATCGGAGCAAACTGATCCGCATGGCGTATGGCGCAGTGGATCGCGCAAATAAGAACGCATACATCGGCCGCAAGCAGAAGAAACGCCAGTACAGGGCGCTGTGGACGATGAGAATCAACGCGGCATGCCGCGCACTTGGTTCAAAGTACAGCTGGCTCATCGACGGCCTCAACAAGGCTGGCATCGAACTGAACCGCAAGCTTTTGGCCGATATGGCTGTCAACGATGCGGAAGCATTCAAGCAGCTGGTTGACAAGGCCATGGCCGCACGCGCATAAGGCGCATGAACGCAGGGCTCTCGCCCTGCGCACTTAAATGGCCTCCCCTGATTGCAGGGGGGGCTTTTTTATTTGCGCGGAGCACCGCGCAATGCCAGTTGTGCATGGAGACATCGCTTCCTGACGCGCGGCCATGGCCGCGCGGAGCACCGCACAATGCCAGTTGTGCATGGAGACATCGCTTCCTGACGCGCGGCCAATGGCCGCGCGGAGCACCGCGCAATGCCAGTTGCGCATGGAAACATCGCGTCCTGACGCGCGGCCAATGGCCGCGCGAAAAGGCCTTGCAGAACAATTGGCGCAAGCACATCATTTTTCTATAAAAATTGGCTGTTTTGTGTTTGAATTACAACTTATGTGATTTATGCTATGGCTGTTTCCTTTTTAAGGAGGCATGGAGTAGGGAAATAACATATTGAGAGCCATTTTGGTATTGTTCTTGAATTGAGATGAATATCAGGACATACAGTTTCTCTGTACTGCTGGTGGCCTTGTTGCCGTTTGCAGTCTGCTCTGAACTGGATGAGCTAGTGAAGGAGGGGCAGGGGATAAATCCCTCCGTACAGGCTGCCAAATATAGAATGGAGCAGATGCTTTTGAAGCATTATGAACTCTCGGAATTTTTTGATCCGTCCTTGTTTGCCGCGTTAGGCAGGGCGGATACAGCCAGGAATCTGCCTTTGCAGACTGGATATACGTCGCTTACAAACAACAGCACTGAATTGCAGGCTGGCGTGGAGGTTCCCGTGGAGCCAGGCGCATACGTTTCAGCGGGAGCAGCGCTCCGCATACTTGAGGACGAGGAGGACTATGGCGATTTGCACCAGACGATGTTCGGCGTGAAAGTGCGAATACCCTTGCTCCGTGACAGGGCCTTCAAGGATTTGTCCTTGAAGAAGGCAATGGCCATGGCTGAATACAATGCGGCGACAGGAGCGATGCTTGGGGCGACGCAGTCTGTGCGCCATACCATTGAACTGGCGTATATCAGCGCATACGAGAATCTTTCCAGCTACAGGATTGCCCAGGAGGCCACGAAGCGTTTTCGGAATCTGCATAACGAGGCAATCGAACTGAGCAAGATGAAAGTGGTGCCTGATTTCCAGACATTCCAGACGAAGATGGACTTGCAGGTTGGCTTGGAGGACGAGGAGAATGCCCGCATCAAGTTCGAGGAGAGTCTTCTTGTATTGGCCAAGGCGGTGGGCGTCACCAGGAATCTTGCCTTGCAAGGCAATCCTGAGGAGATGTTCGCGATACGGAAGGTGGAGGATTTGCAGGATGTCACAAATGAAGCGGCTTTCGAGGCCCGTGGCGAGTACATACAGTGCAAGGCGAACCTCCAATATGCCCGCACACAGGTGGAGAGTGCAGAGGAAGAACAGAATGACAGCCTGGACTTGAACTTTGGCATCACTGCGCAGGGCGAGCATGAAACGCATCCCTTCGGCATGGAGAAACTGGTGACTGACAGGCGCGTCGGCGGCGAGGTCACCTTGGTCTGGAGGCGTAGTTTGGACTATCGCGGCGCCAATACCAGGAGGGCTCGCTATGAGGCCCGCATAAAGGAAGTGCAGGAGTTGCTGAGGGAGATTGAGATTGGCATATCCAATGAGATAGCGTCTGCGAGGCTGAATTACAAGGCGGCCATGAAGCGTCTGGAACTGGTGAGCCAGGGAATCGAGGCGGCAAAGCAGAATCTTGCCGCCGAGCAGGAGCGTTTCCGCCTTGGCGAGACCACGTCCAGCATTGTCACTGACGCACAAAAGAACCTGACTACAATCTTGCGCAGGCAGGCCAGCGCGGCGGCTGATTTGATGAGGGCCAGGGCGAATTTCAATTATGCGACAGGTTACAGGGAAGATTCAAATACAAAAGAGACTAAGGTGAAAGAATGACGATAAAAGGCATTTTTGGCTGGGGCAAGGAAGACGACGCGGCTGGCGCAAGGAAGCAACTGGTGCTGCCAGAGGAACAGCGTGAGGCATTGAAGGCGGACATCTCGATTCTGGGAGACGAGGGATTCAACGATTCCCGCATCCAGAAGGTTGCCGAGAAGGAGGCCCAGAGCGCGGCGGAAGACTCCGTAAAGAAGATACACATCATCAACCTGGGGCGCTGCCCAGTCTGCGGCGAGCATCTGAGCCAGCACTACACCGCCAACATCTGCGAGAACTGCGGATGGAACAAGTATGACACGCCACACCTTGGCGGCGTGAAGGTCCACTTGAAGGACAGCAAC
>JAFYGL010000631.1 GCA_017543165.1 Victivallales bacterium
GTCGAGTTCCAATAATCCACAGGGATGCAGTTTGCGGTGATGCGGTGGTTTTCCGCCATTTCTGCGGCCTGCCACATCACATTGCGGAGTTCCCGCACGTTGCCTGGCCACTGGCGGCGGCGAAGGGCCTCCACCGCATCGTCAGACAACTGGTAGCCAGACCCGATCTGGCAAAGGAAATGGCGTGCCAGCTGGCCTATGTCCTCGATATGGCTGGCAAGTGGCGGCATGGCCACTTTCAGCACGGAGAGCCTGTAGTACAAGTCCTGGCGGAATGTGCCCGCCTCAAGCATTGACTGCAATTTCCTGTTTGTGGCGGCGATTACGCGCACATCGCAGCGGCGGCTGCGGTTCTCGCCCAGGCGCATTATTTCGCCGCTGTCCAGAAAACGAAGGAGGGCCGCCTGCGCCTCCAATGGAAGTTCGCCTATTTCGTCAAGGAAAAGAATGCCGCCATTCGCCTCCTCGCAGAGACCGCGCCTGTCTTCGCTGGCGCCAGTGAATGTGCCTTTTGCGCTGCCGAACAGCTGGCTCTCCAGCAACGACCTGGGAAGCGCCCCGCAATTCAATGCCACAAACGGCCCCTTGCAACGGGCGGATTTTGAATGGATGCTGCGCGCAGCCAGTTCCTTGCCAGTGCCTGTCTCGCCTTCAATCAGCACGTTTGCCTCCAGAGCCGCCAGTCGTTCCAACCTGGCATTGAGCCGTCCAATTATCTCAGAAGTGCCAATAAGATTGCTCATTTCTCCGACAAGGCCTCCATACGCTTCAATACATCGTGCACATATTTACGGGTGCTCTTTATATTAATCTGCTCCAGTTTGACCTCGGTGCCTGGCGACTTGGGCTTCCAGCCTTTGCTCACATTGCCGTATCCCGCATTGTATTCCGAAATCTGCAATACCAATGCCGATTTGTAGCCTTTCCAGTGGCTGCCCGTCCAGGAAAGATACCAGGTCCCGATATCAATGTTGGTCTCTGGATTGAAAAGCTGCGTCCTGACGGGCATGGGGTTCTTCGTGCGGTTGCTCCATTCCTGGACGGCTGGCGTGTGTATCTGCATCAGGCCCACCTCCCCTGCCTTGCCTACTGCATTGACATGGTAGCGGCTCTCCTTCCAGATAATCGCCTTCACCAGTTCGGGCTTGACATTGTGCTTCGCCGCCATTGCCTCCGCGATGGCGTCTATTTGCGCCTTGTCTGCCTCGCGGACATTGGCATGATGCCACAATGTCGCCCCCGCCACAAACAGGAATATCAGCGCTATGGGTATCAAATAGCGGGCACTGTTTTTGTTTTTTTCCATCATTGTAATAAAGTTGTAGTTTTTTGTGAACAGTTCGTGAATATACATCATATCCTTCATATTGCAAAATAAGCAAAACAATTATTTTTGCCATGATTTTTGAAAAAAAAGGCACAAGGAGTTTGCTTTTTTCTCAAAAAGGCATAAATTATGGCTGTTTTTCAAAAGAGAACAACAATCCAGCATAGCTCAGCGGTAGAGTAGGTGGCTGTTAACCACTTGGTCGCTGGTTCGAGCCCAGCTGCTGGAGCCATTTTCAAGCCCTGCCATTAGCCGCGAATGGCAGGGCTTTTTTGACTGATATTTTGACATTACCTCTCTGATTTAACAAAAATTGTAATTTTTTTGCAGAATATCTTCTTGCCAAATTACAAATATATGATACTATATAACGTTTTATAAGTGTAGTTGTGCGTAAAACCAGGCAAATACAAGTTGGCAATGTCAAGATCGGGGGTGGGGCCCAAGTTTCCATCCAGTCGATGACCAATACAGACACTGCTGACAGCGTTGCCACGCTGCGCCAAATCGAGCAACTTGCCGCGGCAGGCTGCCAAATAGTGCGTTGCGCCGTGCAGAACCATGCCGCACTTGCGCCATTTGGCGAAATCTGCAGGCTAAGTCCAATTCCAGTTGTGGCGGACATACACTTTGACCACACCTTGGCAATTGGCGCCTTGGAACGCGGCGCCGCATGTGTGCGTGTCAATCCAGGCAACCTTCCCTCCGAGAAGGCTGCCCGTGAAGTTGCCCGCAAGGCGGCGCAGATGGGGCGTCCAGTGCGCATAGGCGTGAACTTGGGCAGCCTTTCCAAGGAAGCCGAGGCAAGATATGGCCGCACGCCCGAGGCGATGGTTGAAAGCGCGCTGCAATATGCCCGCCTTTTCGAGGAAGAGGGCTGCCTTTCTTTGAAGGCCAGCCTCAAGGCCTCTGATGTGCGGACCACCGTAAGTGCCTGCCGTATGTTTGCCGAGAGGACGGACATTCCGTTGCACCTGGGCATCACGGAGGCTGGCCCTGTCTCCTGCGGCATTGTAAAATCCGCAGTTGGCATTGGTGCCTTGCTGCTGGAGGGCATAGGTGACACCATACGTGTCAGCCTGACGGCGCCTCCCGTGGAGGAGATCAAGGCCGCGCTCCGCATTCTGGAGGCGACTGGCTTGCGCAAGGCAGAACCTGAAATAATCTCATGCCCCACCTGTGCGCGCACACGGATAGACCTGATGCAACTGGTGACGGCAGTTGAGAAGGCGATCGACGAACTGAAGGCCTCGGGGCATAAGTTCAAAGTCGGAAGCATTGCCGTCATGGGCTGCGAGGTCAATGGCCCAGGCGAGGCCTCCAATGCGGACATTGGCATTGCTGGCGCCGCCAACAAACAGGGCATCCTCTTCAGGAAAGGCCGCAAAATCGCCACTCTTGGGGCTGGCGAATTGCTGCCCGCACTGCTTAAAGAACTTTAGAGCATTAAAAATACGAACCACACACAACCATGAAGATTGTAAAATTGCTACTTTGCCTATTTTTCATTGGCGTAGCAGGGCTATGCGCTGGTCCGTCCTTTGCCTATATTCTTCAGGCTGAAAAGTTCGCCAAGAACAAGGCGGACTTCATCAAGAAGATCAATGAAAGCGGGAGGGATTTCGTCATAATCGACTATTCATTTGACGGCAGTGAAAAGGGGCTATGGCAGTCCAAAGATCTTGCCGCAATGAAAAAGAGCGACAAGAGGCGTAAAATCCTCGCATATCTTTCAATTGGCGAGGCGGAGAGCTACCGCCCGTACTGGAGGGCAGATTGGCTCAAGGGCAAGCGCCCTGAATTCCTGCTGGACGAGAATCCTGAATGGAAAGGGAACTACCGTGTGCGCTACTGGAACAAGCGCTGGCAGGAAATCGTGATGAAATATCTGGATACGATTATACAACAGGGCTTTGACGGCGTCTATCTGGATATTGTGGATGGCTATGAATTCTTCGAGAATGGGAAGGACATGTGCGTCAACCGCGAAACACAGAGGCCATATCGTGAAGACATGAAGCGCTTTGTGGCTACGCTGGTCAGGCACTCAAAGAGAACCGCGCCAAGATTCCTGGTATTCCAGCAGAACGCCCTGGAGCTGCTGGTCGATTACGCATACATGGGGCTTCTTGACGGCATTGGCGCGGAGGATGTATTCACTGACGGCACAAAATTCAACAGCGACCGTGACATGAGGGAAAGTCTGCGCTACCTCAAGAAGGCACAGTCCAATGGCATGAAAATCATGATAGTGGACTATGCAAAGCAGGCCCTCCTTCAGGAACTCATTCTTAAAAACGCAACCGCCAACAGGCTGGATTTCCTGATGACAGACAGGGAACTGACCAAACTGGGCACCTTTGTCATAATCAATGAGTCTTCCCAGGACACCAAAGGCGGCAAGAGGCAGGGCATCTATTTCTCAACGCCATAGCATTAGCCGTGTGTCTAGTACTTAATTGATTTAATTCGTTCACATCTGCATTGTTCTTTTGGGCTGTATTTGCTGCGATTTTCGCCTTGCGTGCGAATGCACGCGCGGCTCAAATCGCAACAAAACATCTCCAAAAC
>JAFYGL010000632.1 GCA_017543165.1 Victivallales bacterium
CCCTTGAGAAAACCAGAGCTTGTGCTGGGCGGAATGGATGACAACAGGCCTACAAGCCGCGCGCCCGTCAAGATAGAATTCCAGGGCAGGACTATCCATGATGGCACGACTGATTATCCTGACAATGCCTGGGCCGTGCGCACGTTCCCCCTGGAGGAGGATGTCCTGCAGCCAGGGCAATACAAAGTTGTGATAAGCAACACAGGCAAGGGGCCGCGGGGGAACGTCCCCTGGTTTGGCGTCAGCTTTGTGCAGTTGCGTTCAAAGAAAGGTTCAAGGTGATATGAAGAAGCGCTTTCAGTCCTGCTATTTGGATTCCCCGATTGTTCCGGGAAGAATATACGATCTGTTCGTGCCAGGGAAGATCACCAGCGATGTGGCTGTCTTCTTTGTGCACGGCGGCGGATGGAATGCTGGCAGCCGCACTGGCTTCCACAGTTTCTGCGAAAGGCTCAATGACCTGGGCTTTGTTTGCGCCACCACTGACTACAGGTTGAATGCCAATGCATTTGAGCAGCTCAAGGACATACGCGAGGCGTACGATGACTTCATATCCTGGCTTAAGGCTAATGGAAGGCCCCTGCGCATTGCCGTGCATGGCGCAAGCGCGGGAGCGCATCTGGGAGGATTGTTCGCCTTGACCAGACCAGGCCAGATTCCTGGCGAACCACGCGCTGAATTGGAGAATGAATGGGTTGCGCCCGAATGCGCAGTGTTGCAGTCCACCCCGATTACATTTGAACCATGGAATGAGATCTTTCCGCAGGTCTGGATTTCAATGCAGAAGGCAGCGGGTGCTCCCTGGGAAAGTGCACCTGAACGCTATCGCGCACTTTCCATCAGGGAATATCTGGCTGCAGACAATCCGCGCATATTGTTCATGGAGGCAGAATGCGAGCACATGTTCCCTGCCAGATTCAACCAGGAATTCATGGAGAGGCAGAATGCGCTTGGCATCAGGTCGAGAATGAAACAGTATGCAATGGCGGAGCACGGCTTTTTCTACAGCCTGGCGCGTTGTTGCCAGCGGCAGGCCTGGCAGGATTTCATGGAGTTCATATCTGGAACGCCTGGCGCTTAGCACTAATATGGCCTTGGCAGTTTGAAAATTTCAAGGTCAAGACTATATTTTTAACTGTTTTTTCGGGGGCTCTGTCCGTGTTGGATGGGGTTTCACAAGTGGTAGAGGGGCTTTATGGACGCCCCTAAATTCAAGGAACCTAAAATGGACGAAGTGTTTAATTTCAATGCAGGTCCTGCGGTATTGCCAAAGGCAGTCATGCTGAAGGCGCAGGAGGAGTTTGTCAATTATCACGGCTGCGGCTATGGCATCATCGAGGAAAGCCATCGCACTCCCAATTTCGAGGAGGTCATAACTTCCTGTGAGTCCAATGTGCGCAAGCTGCTGAGTATAAGCGACGACTATGAAGTGATTTTCCTGCAGGGTGGAGGAAGCACTCAATTCGCAATGGTTCCAATGAACCTGATGATACCTGGAAAGAAGGTCGGCTACTGCGACACAGGCGAGTGGTCGCACAAGGCAATCAAGGAGGCAAAGATACTTGGCGGCGATGTGGAACTGGTCTATGACGGTTCGGCCAGCAAGTTCACGGCAATCGGCGATGCATCCTCCTGGAAGATTGACCCCGACTATGCATACGTGTATATGTGCTGCAACAACACAATCTATGGCACTGAATACCAGAACTATCCTGAAACGGGCAATGTGCCACTGATTGCCGATATGTCCAGCGACATGCTTTCCCGTCCATTCGACATCAACCGCTTCGGCCTGGTTTTCGCAGGCGCTCAGAAAAACATCGGCCCAGCTGGCGTTACCTTGGTGATTATCCGCAAGGACCTGGCCGCCCGCTGCCCCGCGAACATTCCGACAATGTTCCGCTACAGCACGCACATCGACAAGAAATCCCTCTTCAATACGCCTCCTGTATTCTGCATTTACATGATGCGTCTGGTCACCGACTGGCTGATTGAGCTGGGCGGACTTACCGCAATTCAGAAGCTCAATGAGACGAAGGCGGCGAAGCTCTATGCCGCAATCGACGGCTCGAATGGCTTCTTCCGCGGCACAACGGCCGTTGCTGGCCGCTCGAAGATGAGCGTCTGCTTCCGCATCGGAGAGGGAGCCGAGGCGCTGGAGAAGAAGTTCGTGGCTGAAGCCAAGGCAGCTGGCCTGGTCGGCGTAAAGGGGCACAGGGCCGTTGGCGGCCTGCGCGCCAGCATCTACAACGCAATGCCGCTGGCTGGCGTTGAGAAGCTGATAGCCTTTATGGCAGACTTCGCAAAGAACAACTGATTTACTTCCGCAGCAAGGGGGCTGTTGCAAAACCTCTCGTTCCACATCAGCTTCTTATGCGTTATTTCTGGCAAGTATATTCTAAATCCGCAACAACTACGTTGTTGCA
>JAFYGL010000633.1 GCA_017543165.1 Victivallales bacterium
GACCATCAATGTAGGTGATGTTGACCTGGTTGTTGTGACGCCTGTCGGAGTAGTGGTGAGTGCTCTTCAGTGTGTAAGTGGTGTTGTCCTGGACTTCGCACCAGTAGAGGCCGATGCGGTTCGAGATTCCACCGCCATCCTCGATGAACAGAGGAACTGAACTGGCGTTCTTGTATGCGGAAATCTTGTGAACCCTGCGTGTCAGGTTGTTGATGCAATAGGCCAGGGCAAGGTCCTCTTCATCCGATGGGCACTTGTAAACTTCCTTGTCGCCGACATACTGGTAGAGTGAGCCGTCATTTACAAAGAAGCGCTCGTCGTCATCTGTCTTTGTTCCGTCGAATCCAATCCAGCTGTATGCGTAGGCCTGGCCTGAATTCGCCTCGTTTGCATTGTAGTTGATAGTTGGCAGTATCTGTTTGTTGTCGCTGACATACATGGCAGACGCCGTGCCGAACTGCTTCATGTTGTTGACGCAAGAGATTGCCTGTGCCTTTTCACGTGCCTTGCCAAGTGCTGGCAGCAGCATTGCCGCCAGGATTGCAATGATTGCGATCACAACCAGAAGTTCGATAAGTGTGAAATTCCTTTTCATTTTCATTTTCCTTGTTTGTATTATTTATTTTATCCAAATGCAGAATCTTTTGTCTGCCGCATATTATACCAAACCCCAAAAACAAATGCAAGGGGTATCGCAATAAAAAAAACGATTAATAGTAAAATAACAAAAAAGCCTTGGCATTTTTTTATGCCAAGGCCTTGAAAATCATGTCCACCAGAAAAAACTGGCGGGGTTGACGGGAGTCGAACCCGCGACCTTCGCCGTGACAGGGCGATGCTCTAACCAATTGCGCTACAACCCCAGTCCTACATGGTTTCCTTTGTAAGAAAACGTGGCTTAATTTACTTGCATTTCCTGTTTTGGCAAATCACCTAGTCAAAAAAAGTTTTTATTTGAGGCAATGTCCGATTTCCACAGTTGTGACAGAGGCGGCGAGGCGATGCTTATTCCACTCTGGCAAAAACGGCAACAGGACTTATATTAGCCTGGCATTGAAACGGTGGGAAAAGTTTCCCGCATACGAATGGTGATAATGATATTATGATGAAGAAAGATTGTTTTTCAAGCCGCATTGGCTATGTTCTGGCGGCAGCAGGTTCGGCAGTGGGACTGGGAAATATCTGGCGTTTCCCATATTTGACGGCAAAGTATGGCGGCGGCATATTCCTGCTGACATATCTGATTCTCGTGCTGACTTTCGGTTATTCCCTTCTCATTGCGGAAAACTGCATCGGGCGCATGACGGGCAAGGGCCCCATTGGCGCATTCCGTGACCTTTGCGCTGGAAAGGATTCCTTCCTTGGAGCGGTTCGCATAGGCGGCTGGCTCAACTCCATTGCGCCGATCATCATTGTCCCATATTACTGTGTCATTGGTGGCTGGGTCACTAAATATTGCGTTGCTATGCTCACAACTCCCATCAGCGCATTCCACAAGGACGCCACTGTCTTGGTTGAGGGCGTTATGAAGGACGCATCCACGTACTATTTTACCAGCTTCATTAGTTCCACCTGGGAGCCAATCCTTTATTTTGGCATATTCGCGGCCATACTCATACTAGTTGTCGGTATGGGCGTCGAGAAGGGCATCGAACGCTTCAACAAGATACTGATGCCGCTACTGGTTCTGATGTGCATTGGCATCTGCATCTACTGCTGCTTCCTGCCAAACGCGGGGGAAGGCCTGCGTTATTACCTGTATCCAGACAGCAGCAAGTTCAGCTACATGACTGTGGTCGCCGCCATGGGGCAGTTGTTCTTCTCGCTTTCCATCGCCATGGGAATCATGGTCACATACGGCTCGTACATGCGCAAGGAGGACAATCTGGTGGGGAACGTGAACCACGTCGAGATATTCGATACAGGTGTTGCGTTCCTGGCGGGCTTGATGATCATCCCAGCCGTCGTGTCCTTTGGCGGAAAGGAGGCGGCGGAGGCGGCTGGTCCAGGCCTGGTGTTCTGCACGATGCCAAAGGTATTCGCGTCATTTTCAGGCGGGCGCATTATCGCCATAATCTTCTTCTTGCTGGTGTTGTTCGCGGCTGCTACCTCCGCAATTTCATTGCTTGAAACCAATGTGCAGACATTCAGCCAGGAACTGAAGATACCCCGCAGACGCGCCATAGTCCTGGGTTTTGTGGAGATTGCCGTCGTGGGTATTATAACCATCCTGGGCTACAGCCTGTTTTCCAACGTGCATCCGCTGGCTTTCATTGAACGGTACAAGGGCATGGACATACTGGATACCATGGATTTCCTGGCAAACAACGTAATCATGCCACTGGGCGCGATTTTCACTACGATACTTGTTACATCGGTCATAGGGCTTGAACGTTTCTGCAAGGAAGTGGATCCCACAGGCGCAAAATGGCAGCGCCGTGACATTTTCCAGTTCTGTGTATGCGTCATCGTCATTCCATGCCTGCTCATCGTTCTCCTCAATTCAATTGGCGTTCTTAAATAAGGATTTTAACAGATGGAAAGTGCAATTGGCAGGATATATGGCATAAATCCCGTTTTCGAGGCGGTCAGGGCGGCCAGGCGTGAGATACGCAAGGTATGGCTTAACAGGGAGGGCACCGCGAATCCCAGGCTCAAGAAACTGGCCTCGTTCCTGGAGGCGCGAAGTGTCAGGATAGAATGGACTGACAAGGCGAAGTTGTTTGACTTGAGCGGCACCAGGGAGCACCAGGGCGCGGTGCTGGACGCAGGCGAATTCCAATATACGCCGTTTGCGGACATGCTGGGGCAGCGCCGCATGGTGCTTCTGGATTCCATAGAGGACCCCCATAATGTGGGCGCCATAATGCGAAGCGCGGAGATATTCGGGTGGAGGAATGTGCTTCTGCCCAGGCGAGGTGCGCCACTGGTGACGCCTTCCGTTGCAAAATCTTCAGCAGGAGCCTGCGAACATCTGTCCATCGCCTGCAACTGCTCGCCTAACCAATATGTGAAAATCACCTTGGAGGAAGGATACAGCGTGGTTTCCCTGGATGGCGCAGGCAAGGTGGAACTGGAGGCATTGCGAAGCGAGAACAATGAAAAACTGCTGCTAGTTGTGGGCGGCGAGAATGCGGGCGTCAGCCAGTTCATCCTAAACAATTCCACCGCAGTTGCCGCAATACCACAGGCGGGCAAGATCAATTCGCTTAATGCCTCCGTGGCTGCTGGCATTGCCCTTTATTTGCTGAAATGATGCTTAGGCTTGATGTAAATGACGAATCCGCACTGGATACGGTGGCTCGGATATTGTCAGAAGGCGGTGTAGTTGCATTGCCGACGGAAACAGTCTATGGACTGGTGACACTTTGGGACAACGAGGCGGGACGCTCAAGAATCTATGCCCTGAAAAGACGCCCAGCAAACAAATTGTTGCAGATGCTGGCCTCAAGCGTGGAAATGGCGGAGCATGCGGGGATTGCCTGCAATTCCAAAGTACTGGCTGTGGCGGAAAGATTCTGCCCTGGGCCGATTACAATTGTGGCGCCAGAGAAGAATGGCGGCTCCATTGGCTTCCGCATACCAGGCAATGACTTCATGCTGCGCCTGCTCCAGAGACTGGGAAAGCCGCTGGCCGCGACCAGCGCAAACCTGTCAGGCAAGCCGCCAGCCTTGAATGCGAAAGACGCCGTATGCGATTTGGACGGGGAACCCGACGCCGTGCTTGACGGCGGCGAAATAAGCATCACTGGAGGCCAGGCCTCAACCGTGCTTTCATTGCTTGGCGAGAAGCCTGCCATACTGCGGGAAGGGCCTATCTCGCTGGCGGAAATAGAGGCAGTGATTGGCGGTTAGTGGACTGTGGAGTGTGGGGGGCTTGCCTCTGGCTTGGCGCAGGTTATGTGGGCGCCGAGGCGGCGCCCACTCAGGTTGCCTTGGCGGGAACAGCATTCTTTAGCAGTAATGCGTAAAGCAGTCCACAGTCCACAGTCCACAGTCCACTTATTCATTCAGGATGAAGCCGAATGGGCAGGCGATGGCGCGTTCGCTGCCGAAGGCGTGGTGGTTTAGCATCTTTGGTTTTTTGTTTTCGTCCAGAATCATCAGTGTTGATGAACCGCCGCCGTCCATGTTCATGCCATTCCAAGCGCCGAAATGCTTGAGCAATTGCGCGACCTCCAAGGTGGTGCATCCTTCCGAGTACCCTTTCTGGCGACCGTCGATTACCACGATGTACATGTATTTGCCGTCTTGCGAGATACCGAAGCCTGTCCGTGGATGGAGTGCCTTGTCCCCCTTGCATTCGCCGTTGGTGAGGATTTCACCGAAGCCAGTGACAGCGTAATACACGTTTGAAATGTCGAAGTCCTCTGGTGTGTGGACGATTTTACAGGAACGGTCCTTGTAGATGATGAATGCCTTCTTGCGTGGCAGAGGCGGGGACACAAGATTTCCAGCGGAAACAACAAGTCCCAGGTTGCCAGCGTAAACATTGCCTGTCGGCGGTGGCCATGGCCCCCAGCCAGTGGTGTTTACGCCTAGCACCATGTTCAGTCCCAGTCCTCCCTTTTCCACTGGCTTGCGCACGTTTTCCATGAAGGCCCTGACGGTC
>JAFYGL010000634.1 GCA_017543165.1 Victivallales bacterium
CCAATGGCCGCGCAGAACTAGGGCGCCGCCTCGGCGCCCACATGGATGATGCATTCGGCGAGACCCTTGTCATTTTCTGGCAAAACTGCGGAATTGCGCTAAATTTAGGGCATTATGAACAACCTATATTTAATTACAGGCAATGATTTGGCGCAGATACGCAGTGAGGCGGGAAAACTGTTCAGGAATTTTGCTGGCGAGAACCCAGACCCGTTTTGCTGTGACACACTCACCGAGGGTGAGGGTGGTGCCACACCTGAACTTATTTTCAACTTGATACAGGTATTGCAGGAGCCTTCCATGCTGGGCGGGCGGAAGGTGGTGTGGCTGAAGCATTTCAGTGCCTTTGACGCTGAAGGCGAAAAATCCAAGGACGGCGTCGGCGCCGCGTTGCGCAATCTGGCTGATTTCTTGAAGCCTGGTCTGCCAGAGGACATGCTGCTGATTATGGATGGCCCTGGCATTGACAAGCGAAGGGGGCTTTACAAGAACTGCAATGCGAAAGGGCAGGTGATGGTTCTGGATAAGCCAGACATGAGCAAGTCTGGCTGGCAGCAGCAGATGCAGGCATGTCTTCAAAAGGCATTGCAGGACAAAGGATTGCGCCTGCAGATGCCTGCGCAACAGTATCTTCTGGATGTGCTGGGGGCAGACACTGGGCGTATAGATGCGGAACTTGAAAAGATAATTTGCTATCGTGGCACTGCGGAAGGCGAGGCTACCCTTGACGAGGTCAGGCAGGTCTGCACTGGCAAGGGTGAAGAGATGTCCTGGGCCTTGTCCGACATGCTAGGCAAACGCAATATCAGGGAGGCAATACGCGTCATTGACACATTGATAACCCAGAATAAGGAAGATGACAACTGCGCCAGAGGGATGCTGCTAAGTTGCGGCGGCTTTTTCAGGCAGGTGATACGTCTTAAGGTGTTCATGGGCGAGCGGAAGTTGCGTAATCCAGTGGCGCTGAAGCAGTACGTCAGCACCATGTCCAGCGATGAAAAGGACAAGGCATTGGACGAAGGTTTTGATTTTGTGTCATTTCATCCATTCCGTGTGCAGAAAATGGCAGAGAGCGCTGAGCGTTACCAGCCAGCAGAGGCGATAGAGGCGATACGCACCTTCAGGGACGCATTGCGCCAGATTACTTCCAGTTCAACCAGTCCAAGAGTGGCCTTGGAGGCGGCGTTGTTCAAGGTGATAGGAGTCTGATGCAGCGTATCAAGACAGAAAATGGCACCTTGGCCGTGCTGGCGGATGTGCATGCCGTTGAAGGCGAGGAGAGCGAGCGTGTTTTGCGCAATCTGCTGGAGCAGTTGTCCTCCACAGATGACGATGTCATGTTTCTGGGTGACATAATGGATTTGTGGATTGGGTTGCCAAAGTATGAGTGCAAGTTGCAGAGGGATTTTCTTGACTGGTGCCGTCATGAGAAATCCAGGCGGAAAATCTATTTTGTGGAGGGAAACCACGAATATTATGTCGCAAAATGCCATAAAGAGGATTTTTTTATGGCAAGCGAGGATAATATTGAGATAAATGGTGTATATTTCGCCCATGGTCATAAAGTGCAGGGAAGTCCCTTTGGCTTCAATCGGATTTTTTGTGGCTTTGCCAAAAGTGGCCTTGCCTGTTTCATTATGAGAATAATGCCCTTTGGCACCAGGTTTGCGCAGTGGCTGAAGGGACTGTTGGGGAGTGGGCATAAGTGCACGTACGTGCCTCGTGCCGCAATAGAAAGATGGCTTCTGAAGCAGCAGGCAACGACTTGCGTGCTGGGGCATTTCCATGAGGCTACGGAGATATGCATTGAACAAAAAAAGGCAATTCTTCTGCCAATGACAAAAGGTGAAGATGAAGTTTCAGAGGATAAAAGATCTTGAAAAACTATATATAACAATAAAAGCGAACAATAATATGCCAGAGAATATACCAGATGAAAAGAAGTTGCCAGTGGCAGTAGTCAAGAATCGCCCGCCGCTGTTGGTTCCATTGATAACATCCTTGGGCGTGCCAGTCATGCCAGAGACGGTCATGGGCATAAATGTGTCCCAGAAGGACAAGCGCCTGGTGCGTTACGCAATGAAGAAATGCGACGGCATCATTGGCTTTGTCTTGACGAGGAAGGACAGTTCAGAAGATAAAGAGCATCCTAAGCGGACTGCGCTCTACAAAATGGGCACGCTTGCGCGCATAGTTCGGAATGATGTGATGCCTGATGGCGAATTGCATGTCATGTGCCATGCCGAGCGCAGGATGCATCTTGAAAAAGTGATGAATGTGGACGGCATACTCATGGCGGAGGTCAGTTTCCCCGAATCCGACTACGGCCAGTCCCCAATGGAGCTTCGCGAGATAACGATGCTAATGTTCGAGATCATTTCCGCGCTGCACAAGTTGTCGGAGATCCGTCCCATGCCAGATGATTTGAGGAAATTGCTGAGCGGTTCCCATGACGGCGCGGAGCCTGGCCATCTGGCGGATGTGGCTGCAACCATTGCAATGGCGTCGCCAGACGAGTACCAGGCAATACTTGAAACTTTGAATGTGCGTGAGCGCCTGGAGAAGGCACTGTTCCTGCTGGAGAAGGACCTGGAGGACATGGCCCTGAAGGACAGCATCCTCCAGCGTGTCAAAAACAGGATGGACAAGGACCACAGGACCTACGTCCTGCGGGAGCAGCTCCGCGAAATCAAGCAGGAACTGGGCGAGGACATTGGCAGCCGTGAAGACGACTTGGAGAAATACGAGGCACTCTACCAGGAACTCAAGCCTTACCTGAACAGTGAGGCGGACATGCGCATACGGGATGAAATCTCACGCATTAGCGTAATGCAGCCGCAATCCGCAGAATACACCATTTCCAAAAACTATCTGGATTGGCTGACGGGCCTGCCATGGGCGAAGTGCACGGAGGACCGTTTTGACATAGCGGAGGCGCGCAGGATTCTGGAACGTGACCATTGCGGTCTGGATGATGTGAAGAAGCGCATCCTAGAGTTTATCGCCGTTGCGAAACTGAAGAACAAGATAGGCGGTTCCATCGTGTGCCTGATTGGGCCTCCAGGCGTGGGGAAAACCTCGCTGGGACGCTCCATTGCAGAGGCGCTAGGGCGCAAATTCTTCCGCTTCTCCCTGGGCGGAATGCATGACGAGGCTGAAATCAAGGGGCATAGGCGCACTTACATCGGCGCACAGCCTGGCAAGATGATTTCCGCAATGAAGACCTGCGGCGTAAAGAATCCAGTCATTATGCTGGACGAAATAGACAAACTTGGCGCCTCTGCCCATGGCGACCCAGGCGCTGCGTTGCTGGAAGTGCTTGATCCAGAGCAGAATTCCACTTTCAGGGACCACTTCATGGACGTGCCCTTCGATTTGTCGGAGGTGTTCTTCATCGCCACTGCGAATGTAAGGGACACTATTCCCCCGCCGTTGCAGGACAGAATGGAGATCATCAACCTGAGCGGCTATATCATGGGCGAAAAGATCGACATTGCAAAGAAGCATCTCATTCCCAAGCAACTCACAAGGCATGGCCTTACCAAGAAGAACTTCTCATTGTCGGAAAGCACATTGCGCACAATTATCCTCAACTATGCCCGTGAATCTGGCGTGAGGCATCTTGAAAAGTGCATTGGCACCTGCATGCGCAGGGCCGCGATGCGCATTGCGGAAGGCACTGTGCCGCCTGACAAGCGCATTAGCGTGAAGGTCTCCGAACTGGAGGAGTATCTGGGCAAGCCTGAATACTTTGACGACCCGCTGATGAAGGAAAGCCGTCCAGGCGTTGCAATGGGCCTTGCGTGGACTGCTGTTGGTGGCACGACGCTGTACATAGAGGTGCTGCCTATGGAGGGCAAGGAAGGTTCGTTCAAGGTGACAGGCCAGCTTGGCGACGTGATGAAGGAATCCGTGCAGATCGCATATTCCGTGGTGGAGGCACATGCCAAGGAATTCGGCATAAAGAAGGATTTCTTCAAGACGCACAAACTGCATATCCACGTTCCCGCAGGCGCCACGCCCAAAGACGGGCCTTCCGCAGGCATTACTATGGCGACCGCCATAATCTCTGCGGCTACAGGCAGGGCATTGCCCAAATCCTGGGCAATGACTGGTGAACTGACATTGACGTCCAGGGTGCTGCCAGTGGGCGGCATCAAGGAGAAGGTGATTGCAGCGCACCGCGCTGGCGTGCGTTCCGTGATTCTTCCCGCATTGAACGAGAAGGACTACAATGACATACACCAGCCCGCCCGCGAAGGAATGACAGCCCACTTTGTCAGCGACTACAGCGAGGTCTATAGGCTGCTGTTCTGACCTAGCCTAGATACCTAGATACCTAGATACCTAGATACCTAGATTTGCGGC
>JAFYGL010000635.1 GCA_017543165.1 Victivallales bacterium
CAACTCTATATACAAACTCCCGCCTTTCCGCTTTCGCAACGCGAAAGCGGAAAGGCGTAGTTTGGGATAGAGGTGGGGTTTGGGGAGGGGAAAGGGCCAGCGGCCCTGTCCCCTCCCCAAATGTGTTACAGGAGGTTCCAGGTTTTCAGCATGGTATTGGCGATTTTGGCGTAGCCTTCGGGTGTGCCGTGGGTTCCGTCCTTGGTGAGGACGAGGCCGTCGATTGCCTGGGTTCGCCTGTCGAGCCATTCTTCAAAGAAGACGGTATCCAGTGGCACGCACAGTGCATTTGCCGCGTCTGCGGCCTCTCGTGCGGCCTTACCGTATTCATGGCCTATAAATGCGTACTTGTGGAATGCGGCGCCCTCGAATTTCATCATAGGCGTTGCTATGCTGAATTTCTCGATTTTGCCGAAAAGGCGGCAGATATGGACCATCCATATCAGCAGGTCCTTGAATGTGCCTGGCTGCACCAGTGGCTCGTCCGACCATATATCCCGCCCGATTGCCGTGTCATTTGCACCGAGGAAGATGCTTACGGCTGTTGGCTGCAGGTCGATGACATCCTTGCGCAGGCGTGTCATTGCCAGTGGTGTCTTGTCGCCAGGATATCCGCTGTTGATGACCTCGATGCCCTTTGCGGCCAGGTGTTTCTGGAGCACGGTGGTATAGCTATCCTCGCCAGCGGTCAAACTGTCGCCGAAGCACACCAGTTTGTCGCCTGCCTTAAGCCAGGGTTCGCCTTCTGGTAGGAGAATCTTCATATTGCTTTTCTCCTCCAATTAGAATTTCTTGGGCAGTGGATTCTGGCGATGGCATTCCTCTATGATAGCCAGCTGCTGCTCGATTTACTCAGGGCGAATTGCCAGAGGCGCGTTGTTCACCAGCACATCGTACAGATTGCAGTAGAATGCATGGGAAATAACGTTGAACAACTGTTCGTCATCCTTGGTGGGAGTCCACTCTTCTTCGTGCCATTCAGGCAGGGCGTTCTTGCAGTATGAAGGACCTGGCAGAGGATCCTTTTCCAACTTGCAGGCAGGCAGTTCTTCGGGATCATAGTACTTCCACTTTGCGCCTTCCGCAGTGGAGGTCATGCTGCCGTATGTGCCATATACCTGGTAGTGGTAGCCCTGGTAGCTCATGTTGCTGCAGACTTCCAAATCGATCAAGGGACGGCCTGGGTATGTGAGAATCAGCTTGCAGAAATCGTCCGCATCGCCAAGTGTATTGACTGTATCCAACTTGCACAGCACATTTGGCATGACATCCCTTCCCAGCAGGCCAAGTGCCTGGTCCAGCGGGTGTGGTCCTGTGTTGAGCAGACCGCCTGCGTTGTATGACTGCAAAGTCTGCCAGTCATAGCGGCGGCTGAAGCCGTTGCACGCGATCTTGATCATCTTGATTGGACCAAGTTTGCCGCTGCGCAGCACATTCAGCAGATTTATGTATTCAGGCGCGAAGCGTGACTGCTGGAACACCGCCAGCAGGCGTCCCGTGGTCTTGCTTACGGAGACCAGTTCCCTGATCTCCTCAGCGCTGCTTGCAAATGGCTTTTCACTGAGCACGTTGTGGCCCGACAGCATGACTTCCTTGCTGATTGGCGCGTGCATGTGGCTGAAGCTGGAGTTGACGACGATGTCCAGGTTCAGGCTCTTGTCCGCCAGCATGTCTTTGTAGTTGAGGAAGGACTTGCATCCATATTCCTTCTCGGCGCGTTCGCAGCGGTCCTTGATAAAGTCGGCCACTGCCACGATTTCGAATTTTTCCTTTTGCGTCTTCAGGTATTCGGCATGGATATTGCGTCCACTGCGTCCCTGACCGATGATGCCTACGCGTACAACTCTCATTCTTCTCTCCATTTTGATGATTACACAATGCCAAGGCATTAAAAACAAAGTTGCACGTAAGTTATATGCTTGCCGCGATTCTGCCATACGGCAATGCGAATTTTTGCCATTTAAGCTGAATTAACTTGAAGATTGCAAGGCAGATATTAGAATAAAGAGGTAATTTCAGAAATTACCTCTAAAGCACAAAAACTTTGCAATCACCAAGAACAAACAGGAATAAAGCAATGAGAGGAAACAAACTAGTCGGTGCGCAGATTGGATGCGGCGCCTTCGCCAATGCGCAGCATCTGCCGAACATGGCGTCAATGGATGACATCTGCATCAAATACTGCTGCGACCCCAACTTGAAAAGCGCCCAGAACGCGGCGGCCAGATTCGGCGGCGAGCAGGCCGTCTCGGACTACAGCCAGATTATACAGGATTCGGAACTGGACTTTCTAACAGTCGCCACACCTCATGACATGCACCTTCCCATCGTGCGCGCAGCCGCGGCCAATGGCAAGCATGTGTTCTGCGAGAAGCCAATGGCACTCAGCATAGAGGAATCCAATGAAATCATCAGGGCTGTCAAGCACGGCGGAATAAAGTTGTGCGTTGATTTGAACCGCCGAATGGCGCCTTCCATGCTGGCGCTGAAAAAACGCTATCTGGAGCAACTTGCCAATCCCAGGCACAACTCATGGCGCTATATCGAAACCGACAGAGAAGAACTGCCAGAGGAAAAGACAAGCCACTTCCTCATCCGCATACAGGATGAGAGTTCCAGTTACAGAATGATACACCTGGACCCAGCCCATGGCGGCGGCTGCATCATCGGAGAATCCGTCCACTGGCTGGATCTGGCATGCTGGCTCTTCGCGCCAGCCAAGCCCATTGAAATCACGGCATGGGGCAACGTGCGCATGAACCACGGCATCTTCCTGAAATTCGACAATGGCAACTCCGCAACGCTGGACTTCTCATCCTGCGGCACTTTCGATTATCCCAAGGAACTCTTTGAAATCACTTCCAGGGCCACTCTTTTCCGCAACCTCTTCTTCGTGGAGAACAGATACTACGGCATACCTGGCCTGGACAGCGAAACCTTCCCCCTGCAAGCGGACGATTTCAAGGACAGCGTTCCACAGGAGGGATTCGACGCATTCATGGCAAAGAATCTCGCCAAAAACCAGAACGCAGGCGGCAATATCCGAAATGACACCAGGCAACTGGTGGTGGACAAGGGGCACCGCAACATGATGCAGGGCTTCCTCAACGCAATTCGCAACAACACACAGACGCCATGCGACGAATACTGCGGCCTGCAGGCAACCCTCTTGGCACAGCTGGCAATCCAGTCCATAAAGTGCAAGAGCACCCTGCCCGTCCTGGAAGAGGAACTGCATCCCGCCATTTTGTAAATGGACAGTGGACAGTGGACTGTGGACTGCCCGCCAGTTGTGAATGGCAGTCATGCGTCCTGACGCGCGGCCAATGGCCGCGCGGAAAAGCGTGCCCCGCAGAATAGCACTGGGCTTTCACCTACAGACCACAGACCACAGTCCACAGACCACTATCCACAGTCCACTATCCACAGTCCACAGTCCACAGAAATTATGCAAATATCGTTCATTCCAGTAAAGATGCG
>JAFYGL010000063.1 GCA_017543165.1 Victivallales bacterium
GACCATGCCTTCGAATGCGCCATGCAGGAATGGGTCCGTCGCCTCCATGAGTTGCATGTCCAGAAGTTTTTTGAAACTCCTTTCCGCCGCGTCCAGGAGTGTTTTGTCATTGTAGTGCCGCCCAAGTTCGTCAAAATACATAAGTGAAATGGGCACGGCGGATGAGACGGTCTTGATTCCGTTGAAGAAGTTGCCGTCCTCTTGCTGTTTGCTGGCAAGCCACAGTGCGAACTTGCGTGCCTGGCCCCTGTATTTTTCTTCTCCCAGCAGGTCGGATGCGGCCATCAGCATCTGGGCGCCGAAGTCGTCGTTGAAGTTGTGCATTTGAAGTTCCACTTCGTCCCCGTCTCGATGTGGCTCGGCGTTGCTCATTGCTTCCCTTTGCAGGATAATGCTTCCGTCCTCCCTGAAGAAGTCCCTGACATACCTTTCTGCGATTGGCTTGAGGCCACGCTCGATGTAGCGCGGGTCATGGGTGGCCATGAACAAATCATGGTAGAAAAGACCAGTGCCTGACTGGAACGAGCCCCGCATGAAATAGATGGTGTCCACGTCATCGTTGAAGACAGCCCAGTGGGGCCAGCCTTCGTACATTCCATATTCCAAGTGCCATTCCGCGAAGAGCACGGCGCTGTCCAGGTAGACTGGATTGTGTGTCGCCTCGTATAGCCACACCATGCACCAGGCGGCGGTGGTGGCGTCTCTTGGCAGTGTCTCCAGGCTTTGCGGGATGCATTCCCTGTATGCGCCGTAGTAGCGCTTGTTCCTGGCGTCCATGTTTTGCAGGCTGAGGATGTAATGCCCAGCGAATTCGGCGCGTTCCAGATACATCTTGTTGCCAGTTCTCTTGTACATCGCAAGCAGGCATGCCATGAAAATGCCTGTGCACCAGTTGCCTGAAAGGACTTTTCTGCCAGTGCGGGCGTTGTAGTCCCTGATGGTGCGTCCCTGGTTTGCGTCCAGCCTGTCTATCACCTGTCCCCTGATCATGTTTTCCAGGGCGGCTGTGCATCTGTCGAGAATGAGCGATTTGTCCATAGTCAATAAAAAAATGCCCCGACTAAATCGGGGCCTGGTGAATTGTCACAGTTGATTATGCTTCCTTGCTGAAGCCGTCCTTTCCAACGCCGCACAGCGGGCACACCCAGTCGTCCGGCAGGTCTTCAAATGCGGTTCCTGGCGCGATATTGTTGTCTGGATCGCCCACTTCAGGGTCATAGACATAGCCACATGCGTCACAAACGAATTTTTCCATTCTTTTCCTCTCCTTGGTATTTTCATCGAAACAATTTCATTCTCAATGGCGAAAATGAAATTGCGCAAACTATATAGCCATTTGCCATACAGTCAATGCGCCAGGAAAGAAATGTGCCTTGGCTGTTTGACTTTCAGGAAAATCCCATTACAATTAGCCTTGATTTGGCTTTACCCGTTTAGTTGCATAAAAAATCACAGGAGAAAACAATGGCAGACAGACCTGACTTCAAGAAACTTGCAAATCCAGCCCGCTCATTCCAGGAAAGTGACAAGCGCATTCTGGGACCAGTCCCCACAATCGCAATCACACCTGTCAGCGATGGCCGCAGAGGCGCATACGAGGACAACGTGATCAAGACATGGGCGATGGTGGAGAAGGTCTATGACCTGCTCACCAGCAGCGTCCGCCAGCCCGATGGCAAACCCATCCGCGTGGTCGTCGCCCCGGAAATCGTCTATGGCGCGCGCACGGCGGCCAGGGCGCAGGCATACTATGCGACGCAGGGCGTCAGCGCAAACATCTGGGTTGGCCGCAGCTGGTCATACTCCGATGAACTCATGGGCGCGGCGCAGGGCATCGGCTCATCCGAATGGCAGCAGTGCGCATACGGCCTGAACCAGACCGACCGCCCTGGCGCAGTTTGGCTGAAGGCATTCACCGCCGCAATGGACGAGAAGAAGCGCCCGATTTTCTGCGTGTATTCGCCTGACCTGGAAGACGAGAACGGGCCATTGTCCGATTTCGTGGCAACGCGCCTCCTGCGCTTTGCCCGCGCGGCTGCGGCAGTCGCCTACATGCGCGGCAAGAACTACCTGTCGGTTGGCGGTGTTGCCATGGGCATCATCGGCTCCGACGTGCGCCGCAATGCCTTCCTGCATTATCTGGGCATGGGCACGGTTCCCGTTGACATGAGCATCATCAATGGCCGCATTGACACGGGCTTCTACGACCATGAGGAATTCAAGAAGGCAATGGAATTCTTCGCCAAGTTCAAGAAGGTGTTCCTCAACAAGGCAAGCGAGCGCCGTACAGGCATGACGGACCAGGAACTGGTGGAGAAGTGCATCAAGATGACCATGATAGTCCGCGACCTGATGGTTGGCAACCCGCGCCTGGCAGATGCCAAGATTGGCAAGAAGCAGGGCTTCTTCGCCGATGTGGAATACGCGCAGGGCACCAATGCAATCGCCGCAGGCACACAAGGACAGCGCCAGTGGACTGACTACAACCCCAATTTCGATGTGACGGAATCCCTGCTCAACTCCTCCTTTGACTGGAGGGGATTCAGGCCTGCTTCGCCAATCGCCACCGAGAACGATTCCAAGAACGGAATGGGCATGCTTATCGCAAATCTGCTGACTGGCGGCGTACCGCAGTGCTTTGCGGACATCCGCACAAACTGGACGCCTGCCTCCATCAAGAAGGCGACTGGCGTGGATGTGTCCAAGGTCTGCCCACGCGGCATCATTGACAAGCGCAATTCGGGCGCGGCTGCATTGGAGTACGCAACTGACATCTACAAGATCGCCAAGTCCGCCAAGGACAGGGACGTCCAGCTGGTGTGGAGGGACATCTGCGACAGCCCCGCATTCCAGAAGGCTCTTATCGACGCGGCAATCAAGAACACCACTTACATGAACGCCGCGCTCACATACTTCCCAGGCGATGGTCTCTCAAGCCACTTCACCACACCTGGCGGCATACCGATGACATCCTACCGCTACAACATGGTTGGCGACCTTATCACTTGCTCCGTGGTGGAAGGCGAGACGGTCAAACTGCCCGAAAAGGAGCAGCGCATATCAGCAAGGTCACAGACCCGACATGGCCAGAGACCTACTGGATGCCGCGTGACATGACCTCGCACGAATACATGACCAAGATCGGCCCCAACCATGACGCCAACTCATTCGGCCTCATCGGCGCGGACATGATTACATTGAACGCAATGTTGCGCATCCCAGTGGATATGCACAACATCCCAGAAGAGGACATATTCCGTCCCACAATGTGGCAGCGCTTCGGCGGCGACGACTATCGCGCCTGCGCATTCCTGGGACCAATCTACGGCTGAGGAACTAGAGGGACGAAAGGGACGAAAGGGACGAGAGGGACGAGATGGCATGGAGAATCAACTAGGTTGTTACTATGTTGCTTTGAATCCTTTAGACCTTTGTCTCTTCGTCCCTTCGTCTCTTTCGTCTCTTCGTCCCTTTAGTCCTTTTCGTCTCTAATTTATTAAAGTTAACAACA
>JAFYGL010000636.1 GCA_017543165.1 Victivallales bacterium
AATTATAGTAAATTTTATTGAATTCCATATAAAGTGCAGTAATGAATACATCTTTGTTTTGCCCCTTGCAAACCTGATTTTCAGAGGCTATGTTAGAAGCGGAAGGTGGGTGGGGGAAGTATCCCAAACTAAGGTACGCGTGCGCGAGAAAGGGAAATATACGTGCGAGAAAGGAGATACACGTGTGCGAATAAAAGGGGCTGCAGAAAAAACTGGCACTGCAAACCAATATCAATCGGTGAGGCATTACCCTATTTTTCCTTTCCAAACAAAATATTTGCCAGAAGCGACATTGTCAATTTATGTGCCATGCCTATAATATGGCAAGATTCAACAAACCAGTGCTGTTGCAAAAACGCTTGGAGGCTTTGCAGCAGCCACCAAGGCACACAAGGAGATTTGCTCATGAAACGTATTTTCCTTCCTTTGTTCATGCTTGCCTGCTGCATCTACGGGGCAATCACCATTGACGGCAGGATGGATGAACCAGAATGGCAGGCCGCCAAGGAGAACAAGGGCTTCAAGGCACTGGGTACAGCCACAAACAAAATCGTCCAGGCTCAGACGTCATTCAAGGTCATCTCAATGGAGGACTGCATCTACATCGGCGTAAAATGCGAAGAGCCGCTGATGGAAAAACTGAAGGAAATCACCGCCACCAAGAGCTCATCCGCCATCTGGGAGGACGATGCATTGGAGATTTTCCTGACGCCTACTGGCAACGCCAGCGGCGAATTCTACCAGTTCCTGGTATGCTATGATGACAAGAGCTGGACAAATTACTGGATGGAATCAGGCCATATCAGGCCCGACCCATATTTCCCAGAATGGAGCCACAAGGTCTATTCAGGCAAGGATTTCTGGTCCGCCGAGGTGGAGATTCCGTTGAGCGCATTCTATATGACGCCGCAGCAGTTGTGGAAAACGGAATGGGCCATAAACATCGGGCGCAAGCGCAATCCCGTCAGGGAGCGCAGCACCTGGGCGCAGATGCTGAGCGGATACTTCGAAACAGAAAAATTCGCCAGGATGGGCGGCTTCCCCATGCGCAAGCCAGAGGACTATGTCCACATCTCGGCGGCAAAAGCGAACATCAAGTCCCTGGACAAGGGCAGGCCCGTGGGCGAACTGTCTGTAAACGTGAATCTATACAGGGCTGGCGAATACGAACTGCTAGGCAAGACATTCAAACTTAATGGCGGCCTGCATACCTTGAATGTGCCGTATGTATTTGAGAAGGAGGGCAAGAACCAGGTGGAAATCGCGCTGAAACGCACCAGGGACGGGCGTGTATTCAGGCGCTGGTATCCCGTTAACGCCCAATATGAACCCATAAAATACAGATTAAACTGGCCCCAGTACCGCAACAACTTCTACCCAGGGCAGGACTACTCGCGCATTGAAGGCGAAATCCAGTGCCAGATAAACGAGCCAGTGCAACTGAGCATCAGCGGCCCCGGCATAAAACCGCAGATGCAAAAACTCAAGCCAGGCACAAAGGCATTCCGCTTCAACACCAGCGATTTACAGTACGGCACTGCCATAATAAAGGCCGAGGTGGCTGGCATCTCCAGCGAACTGAAAGTGCGCCGCCTGGAGCCAACGGACAAAAGAATGGTATGGGTAGAGGACGGCAATCTCGTGGTAATGAATCCAGGGGACAAGAAAGGAAAGGCCATACTTCCAAGGCGCATGTACGCCACATACTACAGGGGAGGCGACGCTTTCAGGAAACGCTTTGACGCCGGCAAGAACCTGCACCTGGAAAACACCTCTGGCTGCAGCCCTAGCATAGAGCCAGTGCGCCTGGTCAAGAACATCGAAGTCAACTATGGTCTTTATGATGTGAAACCGCCGCGGGTCCTGTTTGACAAAATCGCTGAAATCATCGAAAAGAACAAGACCAGAGACTTCCACTACTACTATCTGTACGATGAACCCGAATGCAACAACATCTCGCCTGTCTTCCTGAAATACGTGTATGACTTCGTTGCGGAAAAGGACCCATACCACCCGCTGATGATGGCCTCTCGCGGATGCAGCCTCTACATCGACTGCTGCGACTGGTTCGAGACACACCCATACATAAACCCAATGATGGACGATGGCAAGCGCGTCTATGACCGCAGTTTTGAAAGCCTGGGTAAATATCTTGACGAAATATCGCTCTCTGGCAGAAAGGACAAGGTCATCGGCTTCATGCCCACCTGCTTCAGCTACCGCTACTCCAACGCGTTGTCCGTATATCCCACCTTCCAGGAAATCGTATGCCATACATGGGCAGGCATGATACACGGCGGCAAATCCATCTGGCCCTACGCATACATGGACATGGGCGACCGCCCCTGCCTCTACGAGGGAATGCGCTATATCTTCAGCACATTCGATGCATTGCAGGACTTCATGCTCTTTGCAAGGCGCACCGTGCTTCACCGCAGCGACGAATACGAGGTAGTCCTGTACGAACTGGGCAAGGAGAAGATGTTCGCGGCAGTGAACTTCACCACATCCGAGCAGAATGTCGCCATCAAGGGACAATCTGGCAAATACATGGAGTTCCGTGGCAAGCGCAGTTTCAAGGGCATTTCCTTCACGCTGAAGCCCTACGAAGTTATAGTCGGCACCACGCAGAAGAAGGACGCTGGCCTGCCCACATACCAGGAAGTCCAGGCGAAAATAGACGAGTTGGAGGCGCAGCGCCTCGCCATGCCAAACCTGCTGCTGGGCCACATCGACGACATAGAGGTCACCACGTCGCGCCCAATACGCTTCTGGTACAAGTTGTTCGACGGCGTGCGCGACGTGTATGCCTACGACGACGCCTGGGGCAAATGCCGTTTTGTGGAGTTCTCCTTCAAGGGGAATTTCATGCCGAAGTTCTCCAGCCTGAGCATATACGGCAGGAACATTGAGGACGCCATAGTCAAGATACGCAAGGCAGGCGAATGGCAGGAACTGAAACCCGCCTCCACGCAAAAAGAAGGATATATGCTCAAGTACCTATACAGCCAGGAATACAGCACAGTCAAACTGCGCATTGAATTCCCCAGAAACTACAATGAACTGTATGAGATAGAATTGTTCAACGACAAGGCGTCCGCTACAGAGAAGCAGGCGCCATCCGCGCCAGCAAAGGAGGAAAAGCAGCCAGAGGCCACGCCGCAAAAAGCAAGTGGCATTTGGCAACTTGACGGCACAAACGCCCAATTCCAGAAACAATACTCCTCAAAAGTCTGGTTCGGCGCAGAGACATATACCGAGGCCACGCCAGACGGAGGCTTCCTCCACAGGGGACAAAGTTCAAACCATTTTGTTAAACTGCTGCCAAAGCACTGGATTGAAATGGAGGTGGTCAAGGCAAAACGGCTTCCTGGCAAGAACTATTTCAACTGGGGCCTCCATTACTTCAAGGGCGTGGGCAGGATTGCAGGCAATGTCACCACAATTCAGGAAGGACTATACACCATATACCTGCCTGAGGTGCAAAAAGTGCTTGAAGGCCCCATGGCGATGTACTGCTATGGCCTGGAGATGCATTTCAAGTACATACGCCTCACACCAGAGCCAGAAAACTCCCTTTGCGCCACCGTCGAGGGCAATCCAGCCATGATAGAGCCAGGCTGCAAGATTACCGTGACACTGAAATTGAAGGAGCCTTGCGAGGATGTCACCTGCAAGGTGATGAGGGATATGGGGCAAGGCCTCTACCCATTCGCCATCAACGGAAAGGACACCCTGGAACTAAAGCCCGTCAATGGCGACTTCCGCCTGTGGCAGACTGTGATTGACGTGCAAAACTACCCGTCAGGCGACAAGGAAACAGGCAAGCGCACCGTCATGCTGCGAGCAAACGTACTAGGCGGCAAACTGGATAAACCCATAATCACATACATACCAGCCGCCTTCAGAAAAATCGTGAAATAACACCTAATTCAACGTAGAGGAGCGACTGCCCCTCTGCGTTGAAGACTGTTTGGATTAGTGTTTTAGGGCGGCTTGGAGCAGGCCGACAAACAACGGGTGCGGCGTGAAGGGGCGTGATTTGAATTCAGGGTGGAACTGGCATCCGATGTAGAAGGGATGCCCTGGCAGTTCCACCATTTCCACCAGGCTGCCGTCAGGGCTGGTGCCGCCCACTTGAAGTCCAGCGGAAACCAGTTTTTCCTTGTAGTCGTTGTTGTATTCAAAGCGGTGCCTGTGCCGTTCCGATATTTCTTCCTTGCCATATAGTTTTGCGGCCAGGCTGCCCTCCACCAGGCGGCATGGATATGCGCCCAGGCGCATGGTGCCGCCCTTGGCGGAAATGCCACGCTGCTCAGGCATGAAATCTATCACGGGATGCGCGGTCTCCGGATTGAATTCCGTGGAATCCGCATCTGCCATACCAAGCACATTTCTGGCATATTCAATCACCATGCACTGCATTCCCAGGCAAATGCCCAGGCATGGTATCTTATGCTCGCGGGCAAAACGCAGCGCGGCCACCTTGCCTGCAATGCCCCGCACACCGAAGCCGCCAGGCACGAGAATGCCGTCATAACCTTCCAGTTTTGCGCAGTCCTGCTCCAGTTCCTCGGCCTCCAGCATGTCGCATTCCACCTTGGCCTGCAACGCTATGCCCGCATGCGCGAAGGATTCGAATATGCTCTTGTACGCGTCCCGCAGCCCGGCATATTTGCCCACCATGGCAATGCGGCATTGCCTGACGGGGTGCAGCACGCGGTCCAGCAGCCAGTGCCAGTCGTCCAGTTTGCTTTCTCTGGCAGGGAGCCTGAGCAGTTCCAGGACCTTGGCATCCATTCCCCGCTCGGCAAGTTCCTGCGGCACCTCGTATATGGAATGCTCCACATCCTGCTCCTCAATCACCATTTCATCAGGCACATTGCAGAAAAGCGACAACTTGCGCCGCCGCTCGTCCTCAATCGGATTTTCCGTGCGGCATACCAGCATGTCAGGGAAAATGCCTATGCTATGCAGTATGCTGACTGATTGCTGGCTGGGCTTGGTCTTCATCTCGCCAACCGACTTTATGTACGGCACCAGCGTCAGATGTATTACGATGGCATTGCCAATGCCCGCTTCGTTCTTGAACTGGCGAATCGCCTCCAGGAACGGCAGTGATTCTATGTCGCCTGCGGTGCCGCCGATTTCCGAGATGACAATGTCGATGCCTGTTTTGGCGGCGCTGCGCACAGACGCCTTGATTTCATCAGTGATATGGGGTATCATCTGAACCGTCGCCCCAAGATACGCCCCTTCACGCTCGCGGGCTATGACGCTGCTGTAGATTTTGCCGCTGGTATAGTTGCTGTGGCGGTCGCAGGACACGCCTGCAAAGCGTTCATAGTGCCCCAGGTCCAAATCCGTCTCCGTGCCGTCGTCAGTTACATATACCTCTCCATGCTGGTATGGGGACATGGTGCCAGGGTCCACATTCAAGTATGGATCGAATTTCTGCATCGCAACAGAGTAACCGCGGGATTTCAGCAGATAAGCCAGGCTGGCCGCAGTTATGCCCTTGCCCAATCCAGACACAACGCCGCCCGTAATGAAGATATGCTTTGTCATGATTTGCCGTAATGTGGTTTTTATTTAGGAATATTGCAATTGATGTGCCAATATCTTCTATCTTCTTCCTTATTCTCCATGGGGCTGTTTTAAGGGACTAAGGGACTAAGGGACTTAAGGGACTTAAGGGACTAAGGGACTAAGGGACTAAGGGACTAAGGGACTAATATCCCCTTTTTAATAGCGAATGCTCGTCCCTTCGTCCCTTCGTCCCTTCGTCCCTTCGTCCCTTCGTCCCTTTCAGCAGCCCTAGCAGGATTGATGGCCCAAACGGCTTATTTTCTCTTTTACGGAACCTATGTTAAACATAAAATGTAAAATAAAAACAAATATCATACACTTTTTGTAAATAATCTGCTCACCCATGAGGGCAGGTTCTCACTGTGACATCTGCGTTAATGGAATGCCACGCATTCTCTCAGGAATGGCCATTCTCCCTGAAATCGGCAGGCGTAATGCCATACTTCTCGCGGAAGACGCGTATGAAATAGCAGACATTGTCAAAGCCGCAAAGAGACGACACATCCTTGACTTTGATTTTACTGTTGCTGCTCAGAAGGTACTTGGATGCTTCCAGGCGCAATTCCTTTAGGTAATCCATCATGGTCATGCCGAAATTGGCGTGGAAAAGCGTGGAGGCGCAGGACCTGTTAAGGCCAAGCATGTCGCTCACCAGCGAACAATTTATCCTGCGATGGAAATTGTGTTCGAGGAAAGTCTTCAGGCGAACAGCATTGGCATCGTACTGCGGCATGTTTGTTTCCTGAAGTTCCAGTTCATGCCGCAGTTGCAACAGCAGGGCCATCACAAGCAGGCGGCAGCGCTGGTTCCTGGGGGCATTTGTCTCGTGCATTATGCTGTCCAGCGCGCTTATGATCTGCAGCAATGGCCCTTCCGCCGCCTTATGCGTGTGATAGTAGTAGTTGATTTCAGGGCCAAATGAATACAGCAGGCGGGTGTGGTGAAGGTGAAATATGATGGAGAATATCTCCATGGGAGGCATCAACTTGCCCAGGTAGTTCACGCCATTGTAACTTCCCAGATATATGTCGCCGTCCTGCATCGGGCGGCTTTCCACAATTCCATCGTATGCGGCCTTCATGGTCAAAGGCTCCGTGAAATGGCTGAAGAAGCACAATTTGAATGTGAACAGGTTATAGGGCGTGCGGCAGGCGTCAGGGAACGTAAAGCCATACAGAAGGCGGCCGTTCAATTTCTCAGGCGCCAGCATCTTCCTGTAGAAGGAAAGGATTGTGCCCACTGGGACTGGTTCTCCTGGCCAGCTTATGCCGCCGCTGTCCTTGCTGGAGTTTTTCATATATTCCTCTCTAACAATATTTATCTGAAATGAAATTACAATCGCCATCGGCTATGTTGCATGACCGTAAATTACACCTGAAATTACATTTTGCCAATCTACAACAATATTTATATTTTTAGAAAAAAAGTAATATTGCAATGTAAAAGATAGTTTCGTAAAATTAAAGAGAAAATTTCAAAACTGCCCATGTGAGCGCCTTGGTGCCCGTGAGCGCCGATAGCGTCCATGTGAGCGCCTTGGTGCCCGTGAGCGCCGATAGCGTCCATGTGAGCGCCGCTTCGGCGCTCACATGGGATGTTTTGAGATTCCCTCTAAAACAAAACAGGTGTCAGACAACATATCAACTATGGAGTTTAGATGATGAAAGAAAGACATTACCTCTTGATGACATGCCTGATTGTGATGTTGCTTGCAATCATGCAGCCGACAATGGCACTTGAACCGATAAAGGCCGTGGAGGGCATCCGCGGCAAGGCGGCGCACATTGAAGGATACACTACATATCTGGAAGACACGGGGCGCTCAGACTTCGCAATTGAAAACGGAATGACGGTTTCCCTCTGGCTTCGCCCTGAAGACTGGGGTCATCAAAGCGTGTTGCTTGGCAATGTGGGGACTTTTGACTTGCTGAAGCGTGGCATCAGCGGGGGAAATGGCTTTTACTTCTGGGAACGCGGCTCCCGTCGCGCAGGCTCCCTGCTTTGGGCGCCAAAGGCATTCCCCTCCCCACTGGGCAAATGGATGCATATCGCGTTTTCATACGACCAGAAAGGGCATGGCGTCGGCTACCTGAATGGAAAGAAAGTTGCGGAGCAGCTGCCTGGACAAGAACCCAAGGGACAGGGCATCGTCAAAATCAAGAGCAAGAATCCCTGGAAGAACAAAAGTTTCAACATCTGCGGCAGCAGCTTCGCAGGCGATGTGGATGAGGTCTATATCTACGGAAGAGTCTTGTCGGAAGAAGAAATCGCCAATCTTGCCGCGGGCAAGGCGCCCGCTGGTGCGCTGGCGGCATATCTGATGGAGGACGAGAACAATCCTGGCAAGGATTACTCGGGCAACGAGCGCCATCTGAAGCAGGTGGAAGGCACCCAGGGCGGCCATGTGCCGATTCTGGGATACGAACTGGATTTGCCAGCCGCAGCAACAGGCAATGGCGTGACGGCATATTGCCGTTCCTGCGTGGACAGGGTCTTCCAGAAAGACCGTCTGAAGACAGTAAAAGTCCAGGATGTGCCAGCCGCTGAACTTGCAGGCAACGAATATGAGACATTCCAGCTGGTGGTTCTTCCTGAAAGACAGCTGGACAAAGTGAACATCTCCCTTCCGCCATTTGAATACAAGGGCATGAAGATACCAGCGGAACTGCGCCAGATTGGATATGTCAGGATACCCAAGCCCAGCAACATCAAGACGCCCAAGGCGGGCGCCAATGTGTTCGGCGAGATGGTTAGCGTGTATCCTGGGCCAGAGGCCGCGCCTGGCATGTACCCGGACCCCTTGCCGAAAATGGAAAAGGACCTGGTGCTCAAGGCAGGGGAGAGCCGCGGCTTCTGGGTGACAGTCAAGTCCCCCGCAAATGCGCCCGCAGGCATATACCGCAGCACAGCCATTGTCAGCGACAGCAAGGGCGTTGCGCTGCGCGTGCCGCTGTCCATCAAGGTACGTGGCTTCTCACTTCCCGATGAGCGCCATTGCACACATATCACCAGTGTCCACACATCCATTTCCGAAACCAGGGACATAGACAAATTCTATGAGATAATGCATAGCTTCTACCTCTCTCCAACCCTGCCCAAAAATGGGGTGAACGCCACTTTCGACGAAAAGGGCGACATACACCTTGACACGGCAAAATGGGATGCGGAGATGGAAATCGCCATTGGGAAGTACAATCAGCAACTGCTGTTCCTGCCGCCTATCGGACTGTACGGAATACCAAAAGGCGAGAATGCCACCGCAAAGATGTTTGATGTGCAAGTCACCAAGGGCGACGGGCATCTCACACCAGAATTCGCCGAACGCTTTGCCAAGTATCTGGAGGCAATGTCCGCGCACCTGAAGAAAAAAGGCTATCTTAGCCGCACTCGCATCACACTTGTGGACGAGCCCCACACGCCCAACGATTTCTCAATATGCTGGGAAGTGTCAAGGCTGGTGAGAAAGCATGCTCCTGAAATCAAAATCCAGATAGAAAAATGGCCCACCAAGGAAAGCATCGGCTGCGCGGACGTATGGTGCCTGGGAGCATGGCAACTGGGCCAGATGGAGGCGGCACTCAAGAGAGGCGAAAAAATCGAGCACTACCCAAACTGGCACATGCTCATAGACAGACCTGTCATGGACCGCAGAATGATGGGCTTCCTCATGTGGAAGCACGGCGTCTCGGGAATAACACACTACGCCCTCGATTCAAATTGGGACAATGCAGTTGAACTCAGGTCCCCTGCCCTCCGCTATCCAGACGGGCGCACCATCTACGGCTCAGGACTGGTCATGTACCCAGAAAAGGACAGGATGCCAATGCCCTCCATGAGAATCGAGACCATAAGGGATTCACTGGACGACTACGAATACATCTACATGCTGGACAGACTGGCGGAAACGCACTCTGGCAAACCAGAGGCCACAGAGGCAAAGCAGTACATAAAGGATGCCTGCGCCAAGCTGGTGCCCTGCTACGAATCCTTTGGCGACGGGCTGAAGGCGGGATGGAAGACACTGGAATGGGAACTGGATCCCCACGTGCTCCTCAAGTACAGGCTCGGTATAATGGACAGGATTGAAAAGCTACAGTCAATGAAATAATTACAGGAGAAAATTTCAAGACATCCAATGTGAGCGCCTTAGCGGCACTCACTCAGGTTGGCCAACGGGCAGGATAAAGCCCCAGGCAATCCCATGCGGGTTGTCCAACCTGATTGGCAGTCCAACAGACGAAAGCATGCCAGTTGGCCAACTTGAGTGAGCGCCATAAGGCGCTCACATTGAATGTCTTGAAATTACCTTACAGGAGAAACAACAATGCACAACAAAAACACGAATCATTTCACACT
>JAFYGL010000637.1 GCA_017543165.1 Victivallales bacterium
GGGTGAAGACATAGACACGCTGGAGCGTGTGCTTCAGATGTGCCCTGAGACCATTTTCCTTGGCCACGCTCTCACTTTCTGGATACACATATCTGGAGATGATATATACAAGACAAGCGGATATCCGCCTGTGCCATGCCCCGTCGTTCCTGGCGGCAGGCTCATAGAGCTTCTGCGCAAATACCCAAATCTCTGCTGTGACATGTCAGCAGGCTCAGGTTGCAATGCACTGAGGCGGGATCCTGTTTTCGCAATGGAATTCCTGGACGAATTCCAGGATAGAGTTCTTTATGCCCGTGACTACTTTGATTCCATACACAGGGAATTTCTGGATTCGCTGAATCTTCCATTAGTGATTCAGGAGAAAATCTACCATGGCAATGCGGAACGGCTGCTTGCGGAATACAAATAGGCGCACGGCGATTTCAGACCATTGTCTTAGGAGGTAATTTCAAAACGTCCAATGTGAGCGTCGAAGCGGCGCTCACTCAGGTTGGCCAACTGGCAAGATAAAGCCCAAGATAATCCCATACGGGGTGGCCAACCTGTGTGGATGTCCAACAGGCAAAAACATGCAAGTTGGCCAACTTGAGTGAGCGCAGCTAAGGCGCTCACATTGGATGTTTTGAAATTACCTCTAATCAATCATAAGACATTTAACCAACTATGGAGGGCGCTCAATGCTTGACGTTTCCAATCTGATAAACAATATTTCCTGTGGCAAGGCAACTTCCCTTATGGTTGACGGGAAACTCTGCCCGCTTTCGTCGGGAAAAGCCAAGGTGTCTGAAAACGGATGCCAGGTCCAGCTCGGCGCTCTGAAAGCACGCATTGACTGCCGCAAGGAGGGCGATTATTTCATTTTTTCCGCCACGCTGAAAAACACTGGCAAAAATGACCTGCACATAGGGGACATCACTCTTTTCACGCATTGCGGCAAAACTGGCGCGTCAGGCGCAGGAGAGTGGAATGTGTTTGCCTTCAGGGACACGATAAGCACCGAAAACTTTGTGGAGGAGGCAAAGTCCAAGGAGGGCAGGCACACCTCAACTCCGCTGTGCCTGGTGTATTCGCTTGCGGCTGGCAAGTGTTTTTTCTCCGCGCAAAGGACATTTGACAAGAACTATGTGCGCTATGCAATGCAGTTTGATTCGAAGAGCGGGGTATTGCAGACCATGGACTGCACAATCCCTGTAGGCGACCATGTGCTTGCCCCCGACCATGAAGTCACCACGGACCAGGTCTGCATTGATTTGCGCAGCCAGATGTCGCCACGAGACGCCCTGGTACGCTGGGCTGACATGGTAAGCCGCATATACCACCCCGCAATACCCGATGTCGCGCCAGCGGGATTCCTCTGCGGATGGCTCATCAGCACCAAGGCGGAAAGAACCGACTCGCAGATAAGGCGCGTCATGGCGGCGGCAGGCACATTGAAGAAACTTGGCGCGGAGTACATCTGGACCAGCATCGACAATCTGCCGGACGGAATGCCAGGCAATTGGCTGCAAAGCAACAGAAAGAATTTCAGGAAAGGCGTCCCAGCCTTTCTGAAAGAGATCATACAGGCAGGCTTCAAGCCTGGATTGTGGATCGCGCCGTTCCTCATAACGGAAGGCTCCAAGGACTTTCCAAAGGTCCGCGATTTTTTGCTTAAGGACAAAAACGGCGAGATAGAAAGTCGTTTCCGCTGGTATTGGGGGCCGCTTGACGAACATGGGCTGCTGCCCAGGGCCTTTGCGCTGGATTCAGATGCGCAGGAGGCCCACGATTACATCGCCAATGTGCTGGAGACCTACACGAAATGGGGTGTGCGCTACTATATGTGCGACTTCATCACATGCGGGCTTCATAAGGAAAACAACCCCAGCGCCTCCTTCTGCCAGGAAAGCTACAGGAGGTTCCTGCGGGGGCTGTCAAAACATGTTTCGCCTGACACATTCATCCTGAGCGCAACTGGCACCAGCATATCGGACATCGGCGCGTTCCAGTCATCCCGCATAGGCATGGACTATGGCGAGGCCAGGCAGCTTGAACCCACATTCCCGTCATATCCCGCCAATTACATCATCAACGGCTCGTTTGGCTCCAGCGGTGCGCCAAACAAGAATGCCATTCAAAACCTGGCGATGTGGGGCTTTGCGCACAAGCGCTTCTTCCAGTGCAACAGCAATGTGATGACTGTTGACAAGCCCATTCCATTGAACGAGGCGATTATCTCCGCCTCGCTATTCGGCATTTCGCCAAGCCCTGTCTTCTTCCAGGATGACATTGAGCGCATGAGCCCCGAACGCCTGGCGCTGCTGAAGAAAGTTCTGCCACGCTGCAAGGGCATGCCAGAGGCAAGCGACCTGTTTTCCAAGACCGATGCAGACACCGATTTCCTCAGGGTATTCCACATCCAGATCCATAAAAAATGGGGCAGCTGGACGATTTGCGCGGTCTTCAATCTGAATGACACCACCAGAAAACTTGAACTGGATGCGCAGTCGCTGGGGCTTAATCCAAAACGCGATTATTGGATGTACGACTTCTGGGACGAGTGCTACATGGGCACATTCAACGGAAAACGCACTGTGGAGGTCCCCGCCGTCAGTTGCAAGGTTTTCCGCTTTGCCGAAAAACTGGAGCATCCATGGATACTTTCCACTGACTTCCATGTGCGCCAGGGAGAAGCGGAACTGGACAGCGTGACATGGGATGAGAGGAAAATGGTGCTTTCCGGCACGGCACGCCGTGCCGCAGGAGAAAAAGGCGTGATTCTCGTGGTCTCGCCAGACAAGTGGATGGAGCGTCATTTCAACAGGGGGATGCTGGTGGCAAAGTCCGCGTTGGACAATTCATTGATTATTAAACTGCCCATTTCCTTCAAATCGGACACGCAAAGGTGGAAGATTGAATTCTCGCCATGCAAGCAGCCTGTCCATGAGGAAATATGGGAGAATTGAGAGGCGATTATGCACACACAGGAATCATTGATGGCTGATTTAAGAGGCATGGGGCTGACAGGGAAAGAGACCATCCTCATTCATTCCTCCATGAAAAGCATTGGCGAAGTGGAGGGACGGGCAGATGGAGTGCTGGACGCATTGAGCAGCTTTTTCCATGACGGCCTGCTGCTCTTCCCAACGTTAACATATTTATCCGTAAATGCCGAGAAAGGGCATGATTTTTATGACGTAGCCAGCACTCCTGCAAGCACGGGAATATTGCCTGAGCTGTTCTGGCATCGCCCAGGCGTGCTGCGTTCCCTGCATCCCACGCACTCCATTGCGGCTCTGGGGAAAGGGGCTGCTGAATTCATTGCCGACCATGACAGTTTCAACACTGCATTCAATCGCCAGGGGCCATTCGGACGCCTGCTGGACTTGAAGGGCAAGGTGCTGTTGATTGGAGTGACCTTGGACCGCTGCACATTCATACATGCCTTGGAGGAATGGGCTGGCGTGCCAATGCTCTCCAAAGAACCACTCAAACTGATTTCGAGGAACCATCAGGGAATCGACAGGCCTGTTGACCTGCATTGGCATACAGGAGCGCATTCCGAAGTATTTGACCGTATTCTGCCTGTCTTTCTTGAACAGAAGGTTGTCAAACCAGCGAAGTTCGGCGACGCGTCAACGCTTCTTATGGATTGCAAAATGGCATACGACACGCTGGTGCCAATCCTAAAACAAAATCCATCCCTCTTCAAAAACAGGGATTAGCACAGGCAACTTACAGAAGATAGGCTGTGGCCCTATTAGGCATGGTTTTAATTTTATCCACAGATTTTCACAGATTTACACTGATTTCTGTGATAATCTGTGGCAATCTGTGGATAAATATAATATTTCGACCTTTTAGGTGAATACTGAATATTTGCTTTATTGACCTTATTTCAGCACAGTCCTGCTGTTCGTGAGCCAATACCATAGGTTTCTCAAATATTCGAATTGTTCGCGATGGTCTGGCTTGCTAAGGAAACCGCTTTGGATAAGGCACCATTCATCCAGCATTCCAGCATCGTATTGCTCCAGAATCTTGTCGCACTGCAATTTGAGGAAATCCATCGGCATGGCGCCGCGCTTTCCGCCAAAGTCGTGAATGAACTGCCCCTGGTTTATCAACTTGCCAGGGAACATGTCGCGCAGGAACCAGATGTCCCGTTCGTATTCTGCCTCCCAGTAATGGGTTGTATGAATCCAATTCCATACTGACAGGCCGTCAATGCAATCCTTGAAAGGCAGCAGGTTCTTTGGGGTCTGCCTGCCAAGGTACTGCACAACGTAAAGCTTCAAATTGGGATTTGCGGATTTCAAGGCGGCGTACACTTCCTCCATGTATTCAGGGGTGATGTACCTGCTCGGCCCTGTCTCTGACATGAAGTCGTCAATCAGCGCACCCTTAATCTCAGGATGATTCAACGAAAGACGGCTGACTTTTTCAGCTGCCTCCTTGTAATACAATTTCCAGCCTCCCTTTCCAGGTCCATTTTCCTCGATATGCGTAAGGATGCAGCAGATGTTCTCAATGCCTGCCAGGCGCTTGACATGGGCCTCGTCTATCAAGCTCATATCATGCGAGGTGTTGTACCAGAACACACCGCCGCAACCCATATATTCCGCTGCGGTCTCCAGGCTGCAATACGAAAGCCCGTCCACATAGTTTGCCTTGCCTGGTATTGTATCCAGCACATCGCCCAACATCCAAAGTTTGTTGTTCCGTTTCATATTGTTTTCCTCAATCATCATTGCTTTGCTCCTGATTAAATTCCCTGAATGTGCAATTTTTACTTCAGCAATTCGATTTCGTAAAGTTCCATCTTGTGCTGTGGAAAGTCAATGTGGAATTTGACTGTTTCGTATGATTCGGGGTAGTCGAAGCCAATCATGTACTTGTCCTTGACCACGTTGCTTGGTTCAAGGACGAGCCATTTGCCACGCTTGCGTATCTTGATTGTGGGCGTGCCAAGGTTGATGCCGTAGATGCGCACCTTGGAGAACTTGGGCTTGAACTCGAGTTTCGGGAATGAAATCTCGTAGAATTTGTTCTTGCTCCAAAAATCGTAGAATGCCAGGACATCCCTGGTGCCGTCAAACATCTTGTATGAAATGCGCGGCGTTTCGCGCGAAGCGGCGATTTCAACGTCGTTCTCGTGGCCGAACAGCAGATTCCCTGTGCTGCAGCGTGCTTTCTCCTTGGCGTCGATTTCCGCGGCCACTTCCTTGAAGGACTTGAGTTTCTCGTCTCTCTTCTTTGTCGTGCCGACGATGACTTCCTGGGGCGCCAGCGTCATGCTGTCGAACTTGCTGAATTTTCTGTCGCCGCGGAATTCCACGAAGTTGCCCTTTACACCCTTGAGCGAGACAGTCACTGGCTGTGCGGAGTAGTTCACCGCCGCGAACATCTTCTCGCCATTCTTCAGTTCGAAGAGAGCGGCGCCCGCCTCGGAGTTGTGGAAGAGCAGGGTGCGTTTCCCGAAGAGGATGAAGTCCTGGAGTGCCTCGGCAGAAGTGAATATGTAGCGCATGCCTTCATACACGGAGGGCACGTCGCCCAGGTCGTGGTAGGCGTATGGGAACAGCGTCTTGCATCCGCGTATCAGGAAGGCCCATGTGTGGCATACTATCTCCACGAAGTTGGGATAGCGTGAGAAGCTTTCGTGGGAACGGGAGGCAAAGGCGGTGGGCATGGCGCCGATGCACTTGTCCGGCCTGTTCAACGTGGATATTTCATCAATGTAGTTGCCCAATGTGTTGATTTCACGGTCGTATGCGCGGACGCCGTTCTCCTCCCTGGCGTTGATGTAGGGGTGCGTCTCGAACCAGTCCGCGCAGTCCAGGTATCTTTTGCAGGCGCGTGAGCCAATGAGCACCACATGGTACGGGTCTTTTTCGCAAAGGTAGTCGTAGATGTGCTTCAGATAGACAGGTGAGATGTTTCGGCACTCTGGCTCGTCGGATATGTAGTAGTATATGCCATTGCCTTTCTTTGCCGTCTCGATGGTCTTGTCCAGTGCATCCCAGTATTCCTTGCATGGATATACGTCCCTTGTGGCCTCTTTTGCCTCGATGCCTTTCACCAGGCGCAGGGGCTCCACCCAGCTGCCAATCCAGAATATGTCCTTTGTCTGGCACAGGTCGTCCTTGTCGTACTTTTCCTTGAATGCCTCGCCGCCGTGGTAGTATTCGGAATACATGTTTCGGCGCAGGACAGGCTTGCCGTCCACAATCAGATTGCCGCCTGAAATCCAGGATGTGCGCTTGTCGTATGGCTTGAGGCGGCGGATTTTCTCCTTGATTTCATATTCCCCGCATTTGGCGGTGAGGAAGGCCTCGCCTTCCTGCATTTTGGATGTGTCGAACTGGAAGGAGAGTTTGTCGCCCTTCAGTGTGAGCGATTTTTTCGCCAGACCTGCGCCTTCCAGTGTCACCGTTACAGGAGCATTGCCGGCACGCACCACTGTGCCCGCGACCTTGCTGTAGTCCTGGCCAGGATAGAAGTTGCGGCGGTATTCAGGGAGGGTGAAGTTCACCTTGATTGGCGTGAATGTGGCAATGATGGGGAAGAAACGTCCGAAGTCCTTTCCGTCAGAGGCGCGTTTCAGGTCAATGCGGACCAGGTTGCGGCCTGATTTCTCAAAAACATAAGGCGTTGTCAGCGTGTTGAGCCCTGCCTTCAATTTCACATTCTTTCCAAAGAAGATGAAATCGCCGCCCTTGTCCAGTTGCACTTTGACTTTCAGATAGCCCTTGGGAAGGCTGTTTTCCTGCCCCGTCACATCAGCCTCGGCATTGGAGATGTACACGTAGTCCTGTGCTGGACGCATTGGGAAGCCCTTGAGTGTCTTGAAGTTGTGGAGTTCCCTGTAGGCGCGCTTCAGCGGCGACCAGGAGGAGCGTTCCCTGATAACCGCGCTTCTGCAACGGCACACGTTCATGCGCCATTCCTTCTTCCAGATGTTCTGCCTGGTCATGTAGAACGCAGTCAGCGGCAGTTCGATTTCCGCGCTCCAGAAATCCTTGTCTGCATGGATGGCTGTCCTCCAGATTGGGCCGTATGGGTCGGGCTTTATGTTGCCGCCTTCCGCATAGTACATGGCGTATGTATAGTTTGTAAATGTCACCAGGAACTGGTAGTATTCCTGCGTGCTGCCGTCTGGCACCAGGAACAACTCAATGGCGTCTGTGCCCCAGAGGTCGACACCTGGTGTTGAGGCCAATTTGTTCATGTCAGTTTCAAAGCATTTTACACCGATGTAGATTGCATCCTTTTGCTGCAAAATCTGGAATTCCGTGTTTGCATTGGGGATGCTGTTGCCGCTACGTCTCATGCTTTCTGGCACGGTGAATCCGCTGTATTTGGGTGCATCTTTCCATGCGGCCTCGTCCAGCCTGCCGTCCACAGTTATTGCTTTTGTGGCATTGTTATTCAAGGCTTTGCCGCCTTCGTCTGAAAAAGCGCTTGTCATTGCGAGGCACAGAGCAAGCAAGGCGATGCAATGCCCGAATGTATAAGTTCTTTCAGACAAGTTTTCTAGGAAAGTGGCAGTTTTTCTGGAGTTCATTGTTGTATCCTTTTATGGTTAAATAGATGAGCAATTGTTCAGTGTGAAAACGGGGGAGGCTATTTCATTGCGAAGATTCTGTCCGCCTTGGCGGCAATGTCCTGGTCATGTGTGACCATCACAAGTGTTTTCTTAAGGTCTTTGCGGATGTCGTCGATAATGCGTATGATGTCATCCGCCGCCTTCTTGTCCAGGTTTCCAGTAGGCTCGTCTGCAAGTATTATATCAGGCTGGTTTATCATGGCCCTGGCGATTGCCACCCGCTGCTGTTCGCCGCCTGAGAGTTCCCGTGGCCTGTGCTGAATGCGTTTGCCAAGGCCGAAGCGCTCCAGCCATTCCCTGGCTGCCTTTGCGGCGGCGGCCCTGTCTGTTCCCCAGCGCAATGCGGGCAGCATGGCGTTTTCCAGGGAGTTCAATTCAGGGAAGAGGTGGTATGACTGAAATATGAAGCCAATGCGCTTGTGACGCAGTTCTGCCACCTTGGCTGGGCTGGCGGTGGTGATGTCCGTGTCCCCTATGAATATCTTGCCTGACGTGGGCTTGTCCAGCCCGCCCAGCAATTGCAGAAGCGTGGTTTTTCCGGAGCCTGAACGTCCAGTCAATGCCAGCCATTCGCCTTCCTGCACTTCCAGTGATATGTCTTTCAGAACGACTATGCTGCCAGTTGGCATGTCAAAGTTCTTGCATACTTTTTCCAGTTTATATGCTGTCATTGTCAGTTGTCCTCCTGAAGTGCCTTTGCGGGTTGCAGGCTGGATGCATATATTGCGGGCACCACGGCTGCGGAGACGCATATCACCAGTGATAGAACCACTATGAAGGTCAAGTCCCAGGCAGTGACCTGCGCGGGTATTGCCTCAAGATGATACAGTTCCGCTGGAAATACATCATGTCCCATTATGAAACTCAGCACCGCGGCAATCTGCTTTCTGAAGGTGATGACCAGCAGGCCCAGGCATGTGCCCAGGAAGGTGCCTATCACGCCTATTATGGCGCCCTGGAACAGGAACACCCTGGCTATCATCATGCGGCCAAAGCCCACCGCCTTCATCACGCCTATCTCGCGCGTCTTCTGCACGACGACAGTGATGAGCGTGCCTGCTATGCTGAATGACGCAACCAGCACGATGAACGCCATGAGGAAGGTCATCAGGTTCTTCTCGACTTTCAGTGTGCCGAACAGCATCTGGTTGCGTTCCTGCCAGGTCTGCACATCTGTATTCGGGGCGATGCCCTCTGCAATTTTCTTGTATGGCTCGATTTCCAGGGGGCTGGGCACACGGCACATTATCGAGGTGGCCGTGTCCCACTGGTATCCATACAGATCTGCCGCCTGGTCGATGTGTAGGAAGATGATGTTTTCGTCAAAGTCCGCCACGCCCATGGAATAGATGCCAGCCACGGATACTTCCTCGGGAAGATATACCTCGTCTGGCTTTTGGACGTCAACAGAGCCGTCCTCATTCCACTTGATATGCTTTGTGAGGCGTGCAGGTGAATGCAGCAGGAATTTGTCTCCTGGCTTCAGTCTTAGCTGATTTGCCAGGCGCAGGCCGATCAGGGCCTCCCCCTCCTTGATTTCATAATGGCCGTATTTCACGGATTGCTTCACATTTGAGATGGAGTGTTCGGTCTTGGGGTCAATGCCGCGTATCACCTTTGGCAGGATGCTGTTTTTCACCTGCATCATGGTCTGCCCCTCAATGACAGGCGAGGCGGCTATGCCATTCCTGCGCAGTTTTTCAGCAAGTTTTTCAGGTTCGCTGAAGGAGTTGCTGAACAAGGGATATACCTGAAGATGCGCCTGCATGTCCATTATGCCCTTGCGTATGTCCCTGTCAAACCCAGACATTATTGCGCTGACAATCAGCAGCACGGCCACTCCCAGAATGGGGCCCAGCACAGACAGCAATGTCACTATGGAAACAAATGTGCGCTTTGGTCGCAGGTACCGCAACGCCAAAAAAATGTCAGCAGGTAAAAACATATATTCCCTTGTTATTTTGTGGAATTTTCCCAAATGCCCCCAATTCCATGCATTACTCTACCATTTCCAAGGAAATGGCTGGAGTAGGCATTAGTTGTTTTGGCATTGCGTGAGGATGTTTAAGGAGAATGTTTCTTGAGTGGAAAGGATAGCTATGCCAGTGGCCACTGAGGAAAATTACGATTGCATTAGATTGTAAAGTTCGCCTCGACGGCAACTTCTCGCACCTTTGCTTCTGTTGCCCCAGTGATGGTGCAGATATCGACTAATTTGTAACTCATCTCCAGGAGCGTGAGAATTACTTTCTTAATTGCGTTTTCCTCTCCTTCAACTATTCCTTCCGCTATTCCTTCCGCCTTTCCTTCCGCTATTCCTTCCGCCTTTCCTTCCTTTTTGGCCTTTTTCTTGATGTCGCTCAATGCCTTGCACATGCCGCATTCCTCCTCGTTTTCATTGTATTCATCTTCGTTTCCTACCCAGCCCTTCAAGCCCAGGAATACATATTGCATCAGTCTGATCGTCCTGCTGACGCTGGTGATTCTACCATTGTCAAGCAGGGCATTCTCGAAGGAGCGGCCTTCCTGGTCATTTTTGAAGCAATTTAGCATATATCTGAAATCTTTACAACGCATTTCATCTGATTTTTCAGCCAGATCATAGATGTTCAGGCAGATGTGCCCGTAATCAAAGAATTTGCCTGCCAGATTCAAGTGCGTAGGTTGTATATAATCCGATAGTCTAGATGCGCATTTTCGTTTTCTTTTGTCAAAGTTGATGGTTATGTTGATTATTCGTAGAAGGCGTTTCTCTCCATTGGCTTCCGCCAATTGCCTTCTGTAGCGGCGTGCGTCATACTCCATGATGCGCGGTATCATGTTGCAGTCGCTTCTGCTTTGCAGTTCAATCCCCACAAGATAGCACCAGTCTTCACCATTCAATTTGATGTCGCATCTTGCGAACAGGTCGCTGAAGCGGTTGTCTGTTCTCAATTTGCCATCATTGTCCTGGATTATCTTGTAGCTTCCTCCCTCAAGTAGCGTTAAGTGCTTTTCCTTGACAATAGGCCAGTTGTTGAACAGGCAGTGGTTGAGCAAATCGGCCATGATTTCCTTTTGCCCGAAGAACATCTTGGCTACTGCGTCCTTTATTCCCATATTATCCCTCAGTTGCTTAGTATGTATTCTCAATATAATATTATTATTTCTTTGTGGGGCAATATATAATATGTATTTAGAAATTCAAATAGTTCTCTTATAATTATTTAAAAATAATATTTATACTAAAAAAATGAATAAAAAAGCAAGATGGGAACTAAGAAAGCAAAGAAACGAAAGAAAAACTTCCCACCTATCTCAAAACAAAACCTCTAATCGCATAACTCGCGCGCCGCATTTCGCCGCAGGCGAAATGCGGCGCGCGTAGTATGGGATAGAGGTGGGGTTTGGGGAGGGGGAAGGGGGGCTTGGCCCCTTCCCCCTCCCCAAATAATGACAATTAACGGAATGGGGCGGCGATGTGGCCCAGGAGTTTTGAGGCCCAGGTGGCGAGGCTGTTGAGGTTGATGAGTTTTGCCAGTGTGCTTTTTTTGAGTTCGATTGCCTTTACTGGGCAGAATTCATGGCAGCAGTAGCAACGAATGCAGGTCTTGTCATTGACTTGTTGCTTGGGGGAAGCAAGGGGGGTGATTGCGGGCGGAGTGACGGGACATCCCTTTTCGCAGCGTCTGCATTTTATGCAGGTTTCAGGCTTGATGTGGGGTTTAGGTGCCATTTGCGCACGGAGCCAGCGCAGCATGAATTTGGGCAGAGGCACGATTTGCATGATGTTTGCAGGTGCCTTGACCAGTTTGAAGTCATGTATGCGGAGTTCTTCCAGGTTTGCGCCGATGACATCTATGTCCTGAAGGTGGGTGGTACCGTAGTTGGCTCGTCTTGCAGCCATTGAAACGGGCACTTCCTCTGGTGAAAGACCGATTATGTCGCATGCCACGGTATCGACAGCAGCCAGGTCAGGACCTGAGATTATTGCGCCAATTTTTCGTGGCGTGCCGCCGCTGGGGCCTGGTCCCTCCATGCCCACGACTCCATCCATGATGGCCAGTGCCGTGCGTGCCGTGCGGTTGATGTCAATCATGAGGTCGGCCAGGCTTGCCCTGTTTTGGAAACGGAAGTGGAACTGCCCTTTTGCTGCGCCTGGAATCAGGCCGAACTGGTTTTTCAGCGCACCAGTGAATGCCATCTGGCAGTGTGTTTTTAGTTTAGGGAGTGTGATTAGCACATCCATGTTTTTCAGGTGTGCTGTCAGCGCCAGTTTCTTTATTATGGTGTTGTCCAGATTTTCGTAGATTGATACTTCATTGAACGTGAGGAGAGTTGCGCCTTCGGCGTTGATTACCTCGGTCAGGCCAGATACTCTTGCTGCTGTTTCCGTGTCGCCTACACCAGGACCATCTCCGACGAATGGGATGCCGCCAGCCTCTTTCACCAAACGTATTACAGCCCGCAGCACCTCTGGATGCGTTGTAACTGCCAACGGCGGGCTTGACGGTGCCACCAGGTTTACTTTCAACAGCGCTTTTTGGCCTGGTTTGACGAATGTACTTATTCCCCCGAATGGCTGCAGTGAATTGCGTACTGCTGTTTCCACGGAAGGATAGTCATAGTCTGCAGAGATGCCAATGCCGACTATTGCTTTATTTGGAATCGTCATTGGCTTTGGTGTTGTTTTTTGATTTGCCTGGTCTGCCCACTGCGTTTGTGATTGCTGTTGCAACGAGGTAGCATACCAGGAAGCACAGTGCGTATGCAATGTAGATTGGAGCCAGGAACGAGGGCAGTTTGCCTTCAAGAAAATCCGCCATAAATGGCGTTACCACAGGTGTCAAAAGAAGCGAACCGACCAGGCCGAATGCAATGCAGAGCATGACAATCGCAGTGCGGAACAGCATGTTTGTTACTTTCAGCGTAAGATATGCCACAATGACCACTGACAATGCCATAAGCACGTATTTCCACCAGTCTCGCTTCCAGTTGAAGCCTTGTTCGTCCAGTTCCAGCACCTTCAGGTTTTCCTGCAAGGAATTGTTTTGCTCCTGCCCCTGTGGCTGTGGCTGCTGTGTTTCTGTGACCAGTGGCTGCTGCGAGGGCATCTGCTGCACTTGCTGCACCTGCTGCACCTGCTGTGGCTCTGTAGTGCCCATTTTCTTTAATTGAGGACCGAATACAAGCAGCAAGGCGGCAATCGCCAGTCCAGTGACCAGCGAGTGCTTCAAGCCCAATAATGTTGCGATTGCGTTTAGCATAAATGGCAA
>JAFYGL010000007.1 GCA_017543165.1 Victivallales bacterium
AACGGCAGTTTTCCGCTCAGATTTGACATCACAGGCACGAATGCCATATCCTTGTAGGTATCATTCCACGCAGTCGCCCACGCCTCGAATGACTGGTATTTCTCCAAGATTTCATCAAGTTTGTTCTGGAATGCCTCCAGTTCACCTGGCGTATGTATGCCAGAAATCTGTATGCCATTGTATCCCATGAGACGGCAGCCCGCCGCCACAAATGCGGCGGTGTAGGCTTGCTCTGACGTGAAACGAGCGGCATCCGCGCCACTACGCTGTGCCGCGGCTGCAATGTGCAATGGCACAAACACGCCAGGATGCAGCCCCTTGGACAGCAATCCCTCCTCAACAGTGTCAATCACGCAAATACGCGCCATTACAGGCACCAGTATCTCCCTGGAGCGCAGGAACCAAATCAATTCCTGGTATTTCTTCATGTCCCAGCCAGCCTGTGCAACTATGAAATGCGCGCCTGCATTTGTCTTGGCAATCAACTTGCAATACTGGAAGAACTGGTCCTCGTGCAGGTATTTGAATGGATTAACAACGCCACCCACGCAATTGTCCTCGCCTGTGTCCACAATGGCACGCATTATATCAATGGAATCCATATAGGAACTGCAACCCTTTTGCCAGTCGCCAGTCACAGCAACAAAGTCCCGCAGCCCAAGAGTACGCAACTTGTTCAGGATTGAGCGCACATCCTCTTCATTGCGCCCCCTGCCGCTGATGTAGGATATGACTGGCTTCGCAGTGACGGATATCGCCTCCTCAGCAAAGTCAAGCTGGCTCTTGTCAGGGGCGGCATCGCTTCCATCAAGCAAAGCCGTCGCAAATATGGACTGACTCTCCGCCGCATACTTCAGGAGTTCCTTTATCGTGGCGGCCTCATCAGCCACAGGCAGTTCCAATACTATGGAAAAAGACGGGTTCTCCAGCAAAGACGCAAACCTGCTGTCTCCTGAATAACTCATCTTGAATTGCATATCATTTTCTTTATTTTGCATTTTTATATTATTTTATGCATATATAGCGTGATTGAGTGCGCAACACGAAAGCGCTGCGTTCAATTAGAAGCCAAAGAATGACTTTGGCCTGCTGTAAGCCAGATCTGTAGCCAGCTGTATTGCCACTTCCTGAGGCATCTGGCCCCTATCCACCATTTCACCCAAGACAAAACTCAGGCTACGGCGGAACATCTCGTGGCGTGAACCGTAACTCATGATCTTGCGTGAATCGGAAACCATGCCCGACATATTGCTCAGCACATCCACAGAACCTACATATTCCAACTGACGGCGCATTCCAATGTAGGAATCATTCAGCCACCATGCCAGTCCCAGGCACACCTTTTCGCCGAACACGCGTGTCAACTGCGCCAATGTGGCGTTGTGTGCGGGGTGCATGTTGTAGAGCACAGTCTTGAGGCGATTGTCAAAACGGTTCAGCAATGGCAGCAGCGGTGTAAGGTAATCTGTCATGTGGTCGCCCATGTCGCCTCCTGAGTCTGGCCCTATGTTCTTGAAAAGTGAATCGCGCACATCGCGTACCGCGCCGATGTGAATCTGGAAGACCCAGCCCTTTTCCGCATCCATTTCAGCCACTTCATTCAGGAAATACGACATATAGCAGATGACCTCTGCCTCGGTAAGAGGCTTGCCAGCCATAGCCTTCTTAAACACGGTGTTCGCCTGTGTTTTGGTGTACTGGTATGACCAGGGCACGTTCACGCCATGGTCACTGGCACGGCACCCATTTTCGGCAAAGAAGTCATGGGCTACCTTCAGAGTCGCCATCAGGTCGTCAATTGTTGCAAACTTTGTGTTCCAGCGCTTCTCCAGGGCAGCCATGTAATCCTGCCAGCCAGCCTTGGAGATGTTCATTGCCTTGTCTGGCCTGAATGTGGGGCGAACACGGCCAGCTAGACGGGACTTAGCAAGCGCCTGGTGGTACTCCAGCGTATCAACAGGGTCATCGGTGGAGCACATTGCCTCCACGTTCATATCCAGAATCATGCTCTGCTGCGAATATTCCTTCTTGGCAAGAAGTTCCTTGCTCTTGTCCCAGATTGCCTGGGCTGTGTCCTTGCAAATCACCTCATTGATGCCCAGGCGGCGTCTCAAGTCCAGGTGTATCCATTCGTAAGTGGGGTTGCCTGCGATTTTGCCGAAAGCCTCCGCCACTGCCAGCCACTTTTCTTGGTTGCTCTTTTCCTTGCCCGTAAGCAGTTCCTCTGGAACTCCTGCCTTGCGGAAGCATTCCCAGACATAGTGGTCAGTTGAGCCTTCTGCATCCCAGATATCCGTGAAATTGCGGTCCTCCGCCAATGCCTTCACATCGCAGTGGTTGTGCGCATCGATTATGGGCAAATCCTTGATTTCGCTGTAGATTGCCTCGGAAGTCGCTCCGCCCAACAGGTAATGACTGTCTAAAAATCCCATTTGTCTCTCCTCTTCTTTATTATTCTTTATGCGATTTGACCTCAATTAGATTAAACGACCGTAATATAAGGGCAAAGAAAAAATAATCTAGACAATTTTCAACGCAGAGTTTGTTTATAATATTGGCATAGCACTGACAGGGCTCAACTACCCGCGGCGATGGTATCGCCGCAAACAGGACAACCTGCGTCTCTGCGTTAAAAATCTCCGCGCCTCTACGTTGAAAGGAGCAGAACTCTCAACAGTTCAGTTTGGCTCCATGCCTGCGCGGGGCAGCCTTTTGGCGTGTGGGGTGCATCGCCATCGATGATTTCTGGCAGGAAGCCAATGCAGCCACCGCCCATCGCCTCGGCGGAGGCGGCAAGCCAGGCGCGTGTCTGCTGCTCGTTCTGGGGTTGAACCATCAACATCGCCTCGCACAGCAATGGCATCTGCCAGCACCAAGCGGTGCCATTGTGGTACGCGGGCTTGCGGCGGCTGTCCTCGTCTCCAGAATAATGTCCCCAATATGGATGCGCTGGGTCGTTCAAAAGGCGGCCATTGTCAGAAACTGGCAGATGATATTCCACTGGCGCATCATCCAGGGAGCGGATTGCGCTGGGCACCATAAGCGGCATGCATGCATTGATTATACCGTCGCACACGTTTTTGTCCGAAATCACGCCCAATGTAATTGCCAGCAACTGGTTTGGCCGCACCGCATCGTCTGGTGCAGCCTGCTCTGCGGGGGCAAATCCCTCCGTGTGCCTGCAATCCACAAGGCCATGGCCGTCCTTTCGCACGAACATTGCATTGAACGAGGCCCTTGCCTGTGCCGCCCTGCCCGTCCATGCATCGCCTTCATCGAGTTCCGCCAGCAAATCCATCGCCGCAATCCAAAGCGCCTGTATTTCCACAGGATAGCCTTCACGCGGTGTGGCGGCTGGATAGTTGGTGTCCATCCATGTGAAATGGGGGCGGCTGTACAGCAATGCGCTGGAGACATCCGCCTTAACGCCATTTTGTGCGCCATTCCAAAGCGCCTCTCCCAACTGGAGAAGTATGTTCCTCAACTTACGACGCCCGCATTTAATGTCCAGTATTGCATTGCTTCCCTGGGCGTGCATAAAGTCCTTCACCGCCATGAAAAGCCACAGCGGCGCATCGGACGTATCCCTGTCGGATGTGTCTTTTCCGCGTATCATGTTGGGCAGCGTGCCGTTTTCCTCAAATTGAGCGAACTGGCAGATTGCGTCCTTCGCCATGTCCAGCATGCCCGCCGCAATGTAGCCCCGCAAGCAAATCAAGGTATCCCTACCCCAATCCAGGAACCATGGGAAGCCAGCGATGATTGAGCCATGCCGTTCACGTTTTTCGCCATAGCGGTAAACATAGAAGTGGCGCAGCCCAGCCTTCAACGCGCCAAAGAGAGGCATCTCATCATAGAACGCAGGCTTGACCGCCGTGCATTGCGGGAAGCCTTCAGTTATCGCTGCGCTTGCCTCAAGTATAACTGGCCTGCTGGAAAGAGGCAAGGCGAAGAAGCCAGGGCTGAACAAGTCCGTACCAGTGTCCAGGCCACGCTCCTGCTCAATTGGAAGCGCCACATTGTAAGTCCATTCCGCCGAATGTGTAAACGAGCCAGCGCTGGCAGTCATACGAAGCGAATGCACACCGTCACCACAGAAAACAAAGCCAGTGTCAAGCACATTCACTCCAGTTGGGAAGTCCTTTTCCGCGCCCTGGTACGCCTTTGTCACATCGTGGTGTGAACGGCAATCCACATCAGGACGCACAATCAGCGTAAATGGTTCCCTGTCCCACGCTGGCCTGCCAGCGAGTTTCTCCATGGTGAAACTCATAACACCTGCATTGTCACCTTTGTCCAGGCGCCACTGCACCAGGATATTGGCAGCCCATCCTTGCCCGCAACGCACCAGGAAACGCCAGCGCAATGCATTGTCATACGACACGGCGAAGTCCACTTGGTTAGCCAGCCCCAGTTCGTATGAGAAGTCCCTATGACGCAGCCATGCCCTTACTCGTGGTAACATGGCGAAGCGCACATCGGGGCAGTTCTCATTGAAGTTCACCGCCAGCAGCCCCTCGTACTTGCTTCGCAGGAGTGCCCACTGCGCATGGACCAGGGAATATGTGCCTCTAACATTTGAGCAAAGCCCTGTATTCAATAGGGACAACTCGGAGGCCTCCTTGCGCAAACGCACATTCAATTCCGATTGTTCAGCGGCAAGCCAAATCTTACCTTCGCAAATTACTGCATCTTTCTCTGGCTCTGGGAACAGACGCAATTTCAACTGCATCTTCTGGAAAAGTTGCCCTTCTGCTGTAACATTGGCATTAAGCAGCAAGGCAAACCAGCTCCCGTCATCACGCCGTATGGAGCGCCTCCTTTCCAGGCACTTGCCACCACAGCAAAGTTCTGCAATGAAGGGTGACTTCTCCTCAATGCTGATAATGCAGCCAGCCGCAAGAACAACTTGACGCCTGCAATCCCTGGAAGATGTCCACTGCATGCAGTTTCTGTTTCCACCTGCGGCATTGTACTCCTTGACAAATGCCTCGTTGGAAACTGCCAAGGATGCCGCAATACGCTCCAGCAGGACCTCGTTTAGCGTTGGAAGATTGGATATAGCCTCCAATGCAGTGGATTTCAGCATGCGGTCCCTCAATGCCTCGAAATGATTTGCATCCGCCTTGAACGGAGTCGCGGAAACGCAGAATACCGCGCCAGGCGGCAACTCGCATTCCATCCAGCCGCGGAAAATACGCAATTGCATCATCGCGCCAGAAAGCAAGTCGTATGGATGCTCGCCTGGATTGAACTTGGACAAAGGCAAGGACACCGTCACTGGCTTGGACACGTCTGGATTTACAAGTACCAGCACACTCTGCCCGCCACCTCTGCGCAGCAATGCCACTGCCTCTCCAAGAATACCATGTGGATATTCCAGCACGGCGCCCGCATTGAAGGCTGGATGGCTGCGGAGCAATCTATTCACGCTTGCCAGCAGAGGCAGCAGATTGTTGTCCGCCCCCCAATTGAGGGATGCACTGCCATGAACGTCTATCTTTTCTGTTGCCAGCCATTCTACGCCATTGACCATGCCGAATGCGCCAGCAGGAGCCAGAAGCGCCGCGCTTGCAACACGTAGCCACGCCCACTGCGGCGACACAGCGGCCAGGCTGTTGTTGTCATGGGTCTGGGCAAAGTTCACCAATACGCCTGTATTCTGCGCAGAATAGAGTACATGCCGCAGATACGAACTTTCAGCCTCGTAGCCATATTGCTGGAATGATTCGGAATATGCCCAGTCCAAACCGCCTTCGGTGAGCAGCCTTTCCGTCGTCTCGACAGGACCGCCAAGCCCCTCCAGCAAGAATACGGTATCGGGATATTCCTCTCTGACCTTTGCGCTAATGTATTTCCACACGTCAAGCGGGAGCATATATCCCGCATCGCAACGGAAGCCGTCTATACCAAGACGGCACCAGTGCAGTACAATGTCAGCCAATTCCTGCCATAATTCCTTTTTTGAGAAGTCCAGGCGGCACAAGTCCTCCCAAACCACGCCCCAGGCACCAGGGCTCTCGAATGTGCCGTCCTCGTTTCGGCAGAACCATTCGGGATGCGAGGTTTGCAGTGCGGAGGCCCATCCCGTGTGGTTCAAGGGCATGTCCAGCACAGCAAGCCCGCCGCGTGCGTGAATCTTGTCCACCAGTCCCAGGAATTGCTGAAGTGGCGTGGCCTTTCTGTTGAACTTTGCCAATGCGGTATCCACCGTGCGGAAATCCATTGCCGCGAACGGGCTGCCATAACGCCCCATTTTAGAGTAGGCGGAACTTGCTGGATGCACTGGCAGGAACATGGCGATACGGAAGCCCAGTGTAAGCATGATGTGCTCAAGTTTCTGCGCCACATCGTCAAATGTGCCAGAAGGCGGCTGCACCGCATAGCCATGCTGACGCAAATAGTCTTCCGCTCCGCGCAAATCATTATTCTCAAATCCACCAGAAATGTTTGGCCCGAACTGCCGTACAAAGGCATTGTAGATGGTGTTGTCCGCCCAAAGCAGGGCAGGTTCCACCTTCACGCGGAAATTGTCCCCCTCCATCCAATGCCAACTGCCATTCTTAGCGACAAAGCAGGTTTTGAACTCAAATACGCCAACTTCGCACAATGGCAGTGTTATGCAAAATACGCCATCATGCTGCGCCATGGGCAGGTCACGCCATGCGTCAGTGCCGACGTGCCCCTTGTCCTCCACAGAAGCGATGACTTCCTGGCGAAGCGTCTTGGCTCCGCCCAGATTCGTGCGCAGGAAGGCGCTGCCCTGCCCTTCAGCCTCCAGGCTGATTGTCAGCAAATCGCCCTGGTATTTTA
>JAFYGL010000638.1 GCA_017543165.1 Victivallales bacterium
AATGAATGGCGCAATGCCTCTTCCTGGCCCCCTGAAAATGCTGCAGAACAAAGGTTTTATCTGCATTCCGCTGGCAATGCTGGCAAAGATTTGAAGGACGGTGTGCTGGATGGCAGCGTGCCAGGCAATGAAAAGGAAGACAAATACACCAGCAATCCCGCCAATCCCACTTTGTCCTGTGGAGGGAAATGCCAGCCTTTGGGATGCTACGACAGGTCAGACGATGAAAAACGGGACGATGTTCTCACATATACAACAGCGCCTATGGACAATCCACTGGAAATTGCAGGTCAGGTTAAATTGCATTTCTTTGCCTCCGCAAGCACGCCAGACACTGATTTCTGCGCAATACTGACAATGCTGACGCCTGATGGCCGCTCAATGTTCCTTACGGCTGGGTGCGTAAGGGCCCGTTTCAGGAACAGCCTTGACAATCCTTCATTGATTGTGCCTGGCGAGATATATGAATACGAACTTGACCTTTCGCATATCGCCGTCACCATCAAGCCAGGCCATGCCCTGCGTCTTGAATTATGCGGGCAGTATTATCCCACGTGGAACCGAAATCCCAACACTGGCAATTCTTTCCTCACGGATACTGAATTGAAGATTTCCCTCCACAGCATATTTCATGACGCAATGCACCAGAGCTACCTTGAATTGCCAGTGGCATTATTGTCCAACTGAAAGAAATGCGCTGGTGAATCGTGGAAGAATGAGCGAAACACCTTGCAGAAGTAGCTTGGATCCTGGAAACCGCATGCGGCAGCTGTTTCCTTGACTGAAGCGTTGTCATTTTGAAGCATGCGCAATGCGGTTCTCATGCGCAGTTCCATCAGATAAGTATGGGGGGCCTTCCCTGTCTTGCCTCGGAAAAAGCGGCAGAAATGGCTGCGGCTTAGCTTGGCTGTATTTGCCATGTCCTGTATTGATATGGGCTCCGCCAGATGCTTGAGGCAGAAATTGTGTATTTGCACTATCGTGGCATTTTGCTGCAACGTGTCATTGGTCTGGTTTGTGCTTGCAAGCTCCATAAAGAAACGATAGCTCTTCGCGCTTAGCTCCGCTGGATTCGTAATGTCATTCTCCGTGCCGCTGAGCAGGAAATGCTCGGCGGCGGCAACAGCGGCTGGCGATGCAAAAACAGTGGATACTGGCGAATGTTTGCGCCTAAGCTCCTTTGCCAGGCGCATCGCCTCGTCCCCGCCAAACCCCATGTAGAGAAACTGCCAGTGACCTGCTTCTGGTGAAAGGTAGTACCTATGCTTGTCTGGAATAGTAAGCAAAAATGCGCTTCCTGGCGGCACTTGAAATACTCCTTCCTCGCATTCCACAATTCCGCAACCCGAAATGGTGTATTGCCAGATTGCGAATTCTATGCCACCGCGCTTCATCCCGTCGTGATAATAGTCGTTGCTGCTTGTGCTCTGATGCCCCGCCCAGCGTAGCATTATATTCAGTGGCACGTCTGATTGCAGTGGAACAAATGCTTTCTGCCTGTCAAAATCCCTGATATTCATATCCCAACCTTAATTGAACGTTATGGGTAATTTAGTCTCTGAAAAACAATGTTCAAATTTGCAGCATCATGCGACTGCAGCGAATAATCTAATTCCGATAAATATCCAGACCTTTCAGACGAGCCAATGTCCTTTCACTTTACGCCACACCACCACGAGACATTGACCTTGAATATTTAGTGGTAGTCTCTAAGAACACACAAAAACTCTGCGGAATCTATGTTTTTCAATGACTTTCCGCAGAGTTTGAAAAGGCATTTTACCTAGGATATACATTTAAACTCTGCGGAATGTATTCTTTTTATTTGCTTTCCGCAGAGTTTTGTGTTATAGTTCGGCATGTTTTGAAGATTACAATACTTAGAAGGTGAAACCATGCTTATAGGTCGAGAAAAGGAAGTGGAAAAACTCATTGGGACGCTTTCAAGCGATGCCTCGGAGTTTATTGTGGTTTATGGTCGCCGCCGCGTCGGCAAGACCTATATGATACGGGAGGCCTTCAATGGTGACTTTGCATTCTACCATACAGGAATAGCCAATGCAGGACGCAAGGAGCAATTGGAACGCTTTGCCAAGTCCCTGCAAAGGCAAGGCTTCCAATTCAAAAATACCCCTCAAACTTGGTACGATGCCTTTGACACACTTGCCGCAGGGCTGGAAAAGGCGGGAAACGGGAAAAAAGTCATTTTCATTGACGAACTTCCCTGGATGGATTCCCAACGCTCCAATCTGATAAGCGCCCTTGAGACATTCTGGAATGCATGGGCATCGGCCCGCAAGGACATTGTGCTTGTAGTATGCGGCTCCGCTACTTCCTGGATGACAGACAAAATCATCAATGACAAAGGCGGCCTGCATAACCGATTGACGCATAGAATCAAACTGGAACCTTTCACTTTGGCGGAATGCGAGATGTTTGCCCAGGCCAAAGGGCTGATTGCCACACGGAGGCAGATACTGGAGTACTACATGGTGATGGGCGGCATACCCTACTACTGGAATTATCTGCAAAAGGATAGAAGCCCAGCACAAAACATCAATGCAATTTTCTTTGCGACGGATGGAGAATTGCGGGATGAATACAAACACCTGTATGCCTCCCTCTTCAAAAAGCCGCAAATACATATAAACATCGTCTCGTCCCTGGGGCGAAAGAAGATAGGCATGTCCCGAAAAGAATTGCTCAAGACAACGAATTCCTCCGACAATGGCGCATTCAGCAAGGCATTGTCAGAACTGGTGGAATGCGGTTTCGTCAGGCGCTACCGCATGCCAGGCAAAAAGGCGCATGACGCCCTCTACCAGTTAATAGACAACTTCACGCTTTTCCACTATAATTTTTTGGATGACCTTGATGAAAACGAAGGGATATCCTGGGAAGCCATGCAGAATCTGCCTGCTGTCAACGCATGGCGCGGCCTGTCCTTTGAGCGTGTCTGCATGGCGCACATTGAGCAAATCAAGCGCAAACTTGGCATTTCAGGCATTCTTACGCGGCAATATGCCTGGCGTTCCCACTCGGCCCAAAACAAGGATGACGTTCAGATAGACCTTTTGATTGAACGTTCAGATGATGCTGTAAACATCTGTGAAATGAAATATTCACCAGACAAATATGAAATATCAAAAGAAGAACACAGGAAAATGCTCCTGCGCCGCGACATGTTCATTGAGGAGCAGGGATTGCGCGGCGCCGCGTATTTGACCTTCATTACCACTTGCGGTGTTGTGCACAATGCCTATTGGAACGACATTCAATCAGAAGTTACATTGGATGATTTGTTTCAATAGGATGTAGTTGCCAGAAGCACTAAAAAAACTCGTGCCATTTGCATAAAATATGGTAACTCTTACATTATTCAAAGATTAAAAAACTGTATGATTTTACGATGAACAAAGAAGAAAATACCATGATAATAAGCAATGAAGCAGAAACTATTTCTAGACGCATTGTGCTTATCGGGACATATAAGGATAGGCAACTTGCAGAATGGCAAGGCTGGTACAACTATCCAATATCCAGCAAAGACCAAATCAATCCCAAAGACGTTGCAGAGATAAACGAGCTTTGGCTATTTCAAGGTGTAGAAGGCCAACAAACACTCAAGGCAGAATACATCGGCATAAAAACTCACGAGGAACTTGTTCGTGACTACGGGTATCCAACAAAAGACAAAGCCCATAATGGAAAATACATTCTTTTCAAGACTGAAATAGATTACAAGCTAAACGCAATGCCTGCCGAGAGTATAGACATGCTTATTATTCGCCTCTCTGATTTCAAGACAGCAAAAGGGCATTACAAAAAGCTAAAAGCCTTTCTTGCTTCACCCGAACGTGACAATAGTGACCTTATACCACTACTGCCAAAGATTATCTCCACGCTTCCCTCTGATAAACTGTGCGTATGTGAAACAGCCGTGCAACTAGAATTAGGTTTTCTAAATGTATTAAAACCAATAGTTGAAACAAATGTCCAATATAACCTGCTTCCAGTAGCAGAACCCAAAATCACCAGAGAACTGCCCATGTCTCCATTATCCATTGATGACATTAGGGATAGTATTTTCCAGGCAGATTGCCTCCAAGTGCTGCCATTTTTCCCCACAGGCTCAATAGACATGGTCTTGTGTGATCTACCTTATGGCACAACACAGAATAAATGGGATTCAGTCATAAATCTTGAAACACTGTGGACAGAATATGAACGTATTCTCAAACCAGGAGGAGCTGTTGTCCTTACCTCCCAAGGACTTTTTACTGCAAAACTTATACTAAGCAAACCAGATTGGTTCAAATATAAACTAGTGTGGGTAAAGTCAAAACCAACAAACTTCCTCAATGCCAAAGTACAACCCCTGCGCAAACATGAGGATGTATGCATATTCTACTCACGGCATTCCACATATAACCCCGTAATGGGAGAAGGCGAACCATACGATAAAGGTGTCAGAAAAAATCAACTTTCAGGCTCGTATGGTGATTTTCATCCAGTTCGCGTCCAAAGCGATGGAAAAAGATACCCGACTGATGTGATATATTTCAAAACAGCTGAAAGCGAAGGCGAAGTTTGGCATCCCACACAAAAACCTGTCGAGCTAGGTCGCTATCTGGTAAAAACATTCTCCAATCCAGGCGATCTGGTGCTGGACAATGCATTTGGAAGTGGTAGTTTTCTTTTGGCTGCCGCACTTGAAAACAGACATTTCGTTGGAATAGAGAAAAACGAAAGTGTTGCCCGATTCAAAGACAAGATGATAGACTATATAGAAGTTGCAGCATCGCGCCTGAGTCATATTTTTTCCCCATAAGCAAACATCATGAATAATACAAAAGACCTGATTTTCAATGAAAGAGCCTGGGCTATCCAAATCATATCAGAAATCAACAAGATAGTCTCCGATAAATCCGTAAATTATGCCATAAAAAGCGCAGGAGGAGAATTTGGCACAGCCAGTCCTTCCTCAACTGTTCTTTTCCCCGATGTAATACTATTCGGCGACGCTCGTGAAAATCTGATAATTCAAGGTTGGGAACTTAAAACCCCAGAAACCGACATTGGCGATGTGCGCCTTCTGGAAAATGCAAAGGAAAAAGCCCACAGGATGAAAACAACATCATTTGTCGTATGGAACGGCAGAATTGCAATTCTTTATGTCAATGACGCTGTAAAAGGCTGGCAAGAATTCCACAGGTGGACAGATCATGAAATTTCATCACGGGAAGAACTCAGCAAGAAGCCAGAAATATGGAAAAACACTCTGCGTTCAATTCTCGCAAAAATAAATGAACTAATGGCAATGGGGCCGATATTGAGGAAGGTAAAAAGCACATCCGCGCAACTTGACTTCCTAATCCAATGCGTCTTATGCACAATACAAGCCCCAATTGAGGAATATCTGCAAGCGCAATACATGCATGACAAAATTTTCAGAGCTTCCATAGACGAATGGTGGACACAGGTAAAAGACGAGCACCCAAATCTAAAATCCATGCAGGATAATGCAGCAATTATAGTAAAGTCTTTGGAAATCGCATATCATTGGTCATTCAGAATCTTATTTATACATTACATGAAGATATATGAGCAAGAGGCCTGGAAAATATCTGCTTTCACCCCTGCTTCAACACCTCAAGATTTCGATGATTTTTGCGAAATGCTTTCCTCTAAACACGATTTTGCTCTTATACTACGCCCACGTCCTGATTTTCCCCCCATAACAGAGGCAATATGGAAAGAGCTGGCAACATTCAACGAGTTGCTTTCATCCATTAGCATCTCATCCCTCTCACAGCAAGAACTGCACAACATAGTTCAACAACTACAGGACAAGGAGCGCATGAAGGCACTGGGACAGTTCCCGACACCAAAGAAACTAGCAGACCTGCTCGCACGTCTGACATTGAATGATGCAGAGAATGACACTGTGCTTGATCCTTGCTGCGGAACGGGCACATTGCCAAGGGCAATAATTGATGAACGGCGGCGCCTTGGGGTATCAGAAGAACTCTGCTATCGTAACACGTGGGCTGGCGACAGATTTAGAGGCCCCCTGCAATTTGCCACTCTTGCGCTTTCATCAAGCAACAACATAAATGAAATCATCCATATATTCCAAAAAGATGCCTTGACCTTGAATACAGGAGACAAACTTTCATTCTGCGATCCCCGAACTGGCAATACCATCCAAGAAATGTTGCCACCATTCAATGCAATAGTTGTCAATCCTCCTTTCATCAGATTTGAACATTGGAGAAACAATTATCTTGATGATAACAATATGGTTTTATCAGCTCTTCAATTGGCTAAAAATTCAAAGGCAGATTTTCTTGTCCCCATCGTCCTTCACATATCAAAGCTCATTGTTCCAGGTGGAATGCTTGGAGTACTCCTGCCCAATGCCTGGATGGGAGCTGACTGGGCGCGATCCTTCAGAGAAGAACTTGCAAGAGAATTCAATTTCGAGTATGTAATTGGAAGTCTAAACGGTAGATGGTTTGATAATGCAAAAGTAGTCACGAATCTTGTCATACTGCGAAAGCGTCTTAAGCAGGCCTCCTCAAAGCCTTGCGTGTTTGACAACACAATTACATTTGCCTTGACTAAAAAACGATTGCATGAGTGGAATGATGATTATCTTAAACGCACTGTATCAACTATTATTGCAAACGCGCAAGATGTCAATTCAGATGACTTATCGGTTAAGCGCCAATCTGAAGCAATTGTATCATTGGTCAATGAACTGGGATTAGCATGGACTGCCTGTTTTGCAAATTTGGAATGGCTTGTCAAACTTCGTTCCAAATTGACTCCCGTAAACTCATTATTCACAATTGCACGTGGGGAACGCCGCGGCTGGGACAATATGTTTTATCCACAAAATGAAGAGGCCTCCTCCATAGAAAAGGAATTTCTGGCACCAGTTGTCAAGACAGCAGCCACTGTTCAATCTATGATTGCAACAGCTGATGGCCTTGCTTTCTGTTGCGACAAGTCAATAAATGAACTACAACAAAATAATTGTACAGGCGCACTGGCGTGGATTGAACGTTTCAGCAAAGAAGTCAATGGCACAGGAAAGCCATTGCCTAAAGTATTGGCACGCCACGGTGTTCAATGGTATGAAATGAGTTCTTCCACAAAAGCAGATATCGCTGTTTCAATGAACCCAGGTGAAAGATTGTTCTTTATGCGGATGAAAGAACCAACTTTCGTAAACCAACGCCTGATTCGCCTATCCAAAAATGCACCGTCAGTAGATGTGGAACTATGCCATGCGTTACTTTCATCATTGGTGGGCTGTTTTTTCCAGGAAGCATACGGTTTTGGACGTGGGGAAGGTGCACTTGACCTTAATGCCACAAAACTAAAAAACAATCTTCAAATGCTCAACCCGAATATCCTTTCAAACAACACTGTTCTAACCATAAAAAATGCTTTCTCAAAAATTGCTGCAAGGCCAGTTAAGCAATTTGAAGAAGAATGCAAAAGTGCAGATAGACTCGCATTTGAACGCACAGTATTGAAAGCGTATGAATGTGAAGAGCTCCTCGAACCTATTCTCCATTCAACCCTTTTACTGTATAAACTCCGTCAAGCCTCAACACATGAAAAAAGTGTCGAATAACCTCCAAAAGGTATGCTCTCTTCTTGGGACAAAGCATTGCATAAAAATGTCCACATCTGCAATTGAATAAAAAAGACTATGGGCTGTAAACTGTTAGGCACGTGTTAGCAAAAAGCATTTGCAGCCCCCCCTACCAGCAACTTTTGCCACAGACACTCAACGTCCTTATTATCAACGGTCCACTATCTAATTGCACATGTAGAAAAATAAGGCAACTCTAAAGTCCTTGCCCCTCATTTAAACTTTGCCCTTATGAAGGCAAAGCTGTATGCAGCCAGGTGTTCGACTTGTATTGTTCTGCTGTCAATGATCTTGGCATTGCAGTTGAGGCATTCTATTTCCACCACATCCCTGTCAAGATGCAGAACAGCCTCATTGACTTCATCGGCTGAGCAATTCCAGGCACCGATGTTTCTGTAAATGCCGTCATCCTTGCAAAGTACATACAAGTCTGGATTGCCAAACGCATAAACTGGCAAAGCCACATTGTTTCGTGTGCAAAAATCCACAATCGTCCTGGGGAACCTATAGTTTCTCCAGAAATCACCTACGCATATTCCAGAGTGGAAATTAAAGACCAAAAACGACTGCCCCGCCTGGTTTTTATATGAAAAACTTGCGATGACGCCATCTTCAAATGTACTGCATATCCTGGCCTTCTCAGATATTTCGATTTTTACAGAAGAGGCCTTTTTGTTTACCAGGGCCACCCTCTCCCCGTCGGGGAAGAGCATCTTATTCGGTTTGAAAAACTCACCGAAACTGGAAATGCCAACGTCCACCCCCTTTTCCGAAAGGATTTTGGCTGCCGCGATGTCAAGTATCATCGGCCTTGAAAACGCCTCTTCCGGCAAATGACGCGCGCTTTCCCAAAAGACAACGCCCGCATTGCCCAGTCCAGAGTAAACCGTGGGAATCGAATTGCAGGAAAGTGCCTCCGCCGCCTGGGAATAACTCGCCTTCTTGTTGATGAAATAGGGTTCCACAGGCAGCCCTGTAAAATCCGTGTCCTTGAGCTTGCACGAGTTGAAATACACACGCATACCCCTGCCCTCCCCATTGCCGAACCACTGGCATATCTTCTCGTAAACTGGCAGGTTCCTGACATGTCGCTCCAGATAACCACGCTCATAATCAGCGGAGGATGTGTAGTCGAACATATATTTCATCACGCCTTCAAAGCCGCCAGACGCCAGCAACGCGGTGCTGAATATTTCCAGATACGAGGCAGGCGTCTTGTAGCGCGGGCGTGGATAGACGTCGCCTTCCGCCCATATCTCGATGTTCTTGTCGGCGTTTTGCGATTGCTGCCAGCGTTCATATTCCACAATCTCTTCAAGATATGGCCTGTCGCGCCAGGAGGCCGCCCAGTATGGAGCCCCTATCTGGCGCAGGAATGGCCTGGTCTTGCCGGCAAGCAGAATTGCCAGTTCGCCAGGCGCCACGCCATCGGCGTCGTATGAGTTCAAACATAGACACGTTCCCATGCGTATGTTTGGATTGACGCTGTCAAGCGCCTGACGCATTGCAATAGCATGTTCCCTAAGGCTGTCGCCCCAGGACTTGACAAGTGCGCTGCGCAATTTGTTCGGCTTGCCGCCAAATGCCCTTTGGAAAAGCCCTTCTTCTGAAACCTGTTCACCCAATTCCTTTGACACACGCTCAAGATGATGCCTGCAAATGCAGCCTGTTCCTGAATGGTAAAGGCTATAGTCGTCATCAAACATTATCAAATCTGGTTTCATGGCGGCAATAGCCTTTATGGCATCCTGCATGAACGCCCTGAAATCCATGTCAAGCGGGCAGCATTCCGCGGCATTGGTTCCCTCGAAACTATGTATGTGCGTGAATGATTTATTCCCTTGCACCTGAAATGCCCAGAACCAGACACCTGTTTCAATGCCATTCTCCTTGAAAAACCTGATATGTTCCCCAAGCCTGGAGAAAACCTTTGCCTGCTTTTCCTTGTCATTGTATATGCCTGTTGCAAGCCATATACGGCTGGCCTTTGCAAGACGAAGGTCCTCCAGCATGCGTTGCAAGTCAGAACTTTGTGAAGGCAGCACCATCGGTATCGCAAATCTGCAATTCATCGTTTCTTGATTCCCTTTGTTCTCAATCCTTCCCAGCCTTGCATGCCCCAGTTCCTCCGCGCTCAAGGCAGATGCCCCAAGAAGCGCCCCAAACAAGACATAAAACAGCATGAAACATGCTCTGTTGTATTTCTTACCGTACATTCCAGAAATCAACGTTGTTCTCCAGTAGGAACAGTTCTCAATGGGACCTATGGGACCTATGGGACCTATGCGACAAAGTCCCATAAGTTCCATAGGTCCCATAGGTCCCATTGAAAGCCGCCCCCTTGGAGAGCAAAGCAAAAATCAAATTAAAAGTTGCATGATTGCCTACATACACGCAATGAAGGATTTGCCAAGTTCAGTATTTTGCCAGGATGTCGCCAGCATTTGTATCTGGCTTCACCTTTGGCATGATTTCAAGGATGGTGCCGTCCTCGCCGATGATGAAAGTAGTGCGCACTACGCCCATGGAGGGCTTGCCATACAGTTTCTTCTCCCGCCATACGCCGTATGCCTGGATTGCCTTCAACTCGGGGTCGGACAACAGTATGAACGGCAGATTGTACTTTTCGGCGAACTTGGCATGGGAAGCCACGCTGTCCTTGCTTACACCAATCACCACCATGCCCCGTTTCTCAAATTCGGCAAAGTTCTCAGCGAATGCCACAGCCTGGCGCGTGCAGCCTGGTGTATTGTCCTTCGGATAGAAATACAGCACCACCTTGCGTCCCCTGAAACTGGAAAGTGAAACCTCCTGTCCGTCCTTGTCCTGCAACGTAAAATCAGGTGCAATGTCGCCTTTCTTCATAATTCTGCTCCTTTATCCCCTTAGTTCGATTATTCTTGGATTCACATTGGCAAGCTGGTCAATGTTCACATTGAAGGTCACCATCCTGCCTTCTGACTGATGCCTGTGCTTGAAATCAATGAAGTCCTTGGCAGGGAAGCGCAAGGTGGCGAATTCAGGCGGCACGCTATGCTCGTTATAAACCCACATTCTGTTGTCCACTGTAATCCACCTGTGGTCCTGCATCTTGATTTCCTTCGGCGCGAATGCCTGGTCAAGTTCCACAGTCTCGCCTGCGTAGTAGTCCTGCCAGGTGGAATACAAATGGGAACGGCCCACGCCTGCGCTGAAGGTCACGGCGCACTCCTTGTTGCCGCGCTTGGCCGCCTGGTTCAATTCCTCCCATGGGAACTGCCAGTCCTGCATGTCGCAGTTGATGGTCTGCCTGGGGCCCTTAGGGTCAATGGAATAGCCGCTGTCGAACCACCAGGCGGAAAGCCCCTTGCCATAACGCTCCGCCGTAAATGACACTATGTCCAGTATGTTCCTGGCAAATTTGTCCAGCCCGCCATATTTGCCGCCAGAGTACCCGCTGACTTTCTCCCATTCGGAGTCGTCGCCCATATTGCAGGAATGGTTGTAATATGCAATGAACCTTATGTCGCGGGACGCCAGTTCCTCTATTATCTCGCCAATCAAATCCCTTTTCGTAGTGCGGCCAGGCAAAAGATTCTCCAGCGCCTTGTTTGGAAATGCCAGGTACTGTTTCGCATGCGTCAGAGTGAAGATGCAGTGCTTTGCCTCCACGGAGGAAAGCACATCGGCAAGTTTCTGCACATCAAAACGCCGCACTGCCTCGTCGTATGGCAAATGCTCGCCATTCTGGCACATCGTCCCTGTCGTCCAATGGAAACTCAGCCCAAAACTGCCCTCCATCCAACTTGTATCAGCTCTTTTGTACATAATTACCTCTCTCTATTTATCCACAGATTTTCGCAGATTCCACGATTATTTCATCTGCGATAATCAGTGGCAATCTGTGGATAAAAAAGCGTTATTGAATCCATTTGCGGGCGGGGACATCCAGGCCGCGCCCTTCCATGAAGTTGTACACTGCCTTTTCCAGGCATGGTCCAATCCGTCCCCAGTCTGGTGCGCCATCCTCGGTGTAGCCAATTTCGTTTCTGGCGAAGAGCCTGCCCTGCCCTGCCTTGTCTTCCGCAAGCCTGATGCCGAATTGCTCTGGATTGCGGGCGATTGCGCTGTGCGCGGTCAATGCAAAGCGGTGCCAAAACGCGGATTGCAGAATGCCAGTGGAGAAGCAGTGCCGCACAAAGTCCAGCGCCTGCATCACTTCCTGGCGCGTTTCCGTGGGGAAGCCATACATCAGATACGCGTGCACCATGATGCCAGCATCGCGGAAGTTGCGCATTACCTGTTCCGCACCCTCCGTGGTGATGCCCTTGTTCATCAGCTTAAGCAGTCTGTTATGCCCGCATTCCAGCCCGCCAGTAACCGCCACGCAGCCTGCATCAGCCATCAGCGAGGCGAGTTCTGGCGTGAATGCCTTGTCAAAACGTATGTTGCCCCACCAGGTGACGCACAAGTCTCTCCGCAATATCTCCTCGCACAAGCCGCGCACCACGGCAGGCGCGATTGCCTCGTCCACAAAATGGAAGCCAGACAAGCCAGTCTCCGCAATGACACGCTCCATTGCATCCGCAATCTTGGCTGGCGGCGCGGGCACATAGCGGCAGATGTAGTCCAACGCCAGGTCGCAGAAGGCGCATTTGTGCCAGTAGCAGCCTCTTGCAATCTGCATCTTCGCCCAGCGCCCATCGGTCCAGATTCTGTGCATTGGGTTTGGCACCTCTGTCACGGGGAAGTATTCTTCCAGCCTCAAATCAGTGTAATCGGGCACCAGCACCTCTGGCTCTGGCGGATTGTCCTCCTTTCCAGTGAACAGCCTGTACAATGGCGCAAAACCCTCGTCGTATGAAATCTCGTCGATGTAATTGTAGATGCGCCTGTCATTCACCTGGCGCAATTCGGAATTCACATAGCCGCCGCCAATTACGACCTTGGCATTGGAAAGGTGCTTTATCTGACGCGCAATGCGGAACGCACCATACAAAGTGCCTGGAAACGGAATCGTTATCGCCACCCAGTCAGGTTGCCAATCAGAAAGCATCTCGCTGGTCATCCCATCCAGAAAATCATCAAACAAGGAATGCCTGCCCTCCTCCAGCCTGTCCAGGATGGGATCGAAGGTGGGCAGGGAAACAGACAGTTTCTCCGCATATTTGCCCAATTGGAACGCAGGTTCAATGCTGCGTGAAATGAAGGTGGACACATCGTCCAGATACAGCGAGGCCAGGTATTTCGCCTTGTCCAAAGTGCCCAGCCTGCCAAAGAAAAAGTCCAGATTCTCAGCCTCGGCCTCCTCGCCCATGCCCTCTGGGTCCAGCGCCGCAAAATAGGGGCCTTCAGGCAGATATGTCCTGGCGGCAATGCGCCATTCCAGGAAGGGTTCCTTCCCCTGCAAAAACGCAATCACATGGGGAATCGTGCGCTTGTAGTCATCCAGGCTGTCCACAAAAAACGAAAGTGCCTCATCATCCGCCTTGGGCCTTGACTTAACCGCATTGCCCGCCGCCTCCAGCACGTCAGGGGACAACATGCGCAACAGCATGCGTATGGAAAAGTCATACTGCTTGACCTGAAAGCCCTGCTTTCTGAACCAGCCACTCAATACAGGCATGGCCGGATACGGCGTATTCGGCTG
>JAFYGL010000639.1 GCA_017543165.1 Victivallales bacterium
GAGCACATGATGGTGACGAACATGTTCACATAGTCCAGTTGCGCCATGAAGAAGGAGCCCACAAACCAGAACGCACCGCAACATACGGCGACAATGCGTATCGCCAACACGTGGTGCTTCATGGAAAGCCCCTTCTTCAGCAAAGGCACCACGCAGTCCTGGGTGACTGTCTGCGCCGCGCTGAAAAGCCGCGTGTCATCGGTGGAAAGCATCATCAGCAGTATGAACAATGCGAACAAGCCCACCATACCCACAGGCAGCAGATGCCGCAGGGTGACTGGCAGCATCATCTGGTGGTAGAGCGTGAAATATTCCTGGTAGTGCTTGTTGCCGTTGGGAGTGTCCTTCAGCCCCTCGCGCACTACGTCCAGATGTGGCGTGTCCAGGTTCTTCTCGTGTGAGAGAGGCGCGTCCTGCGGGCGTGTGCCGCCTATGATGTGGTCCCGTGGCGGCAGTGCCTCCAGTTCGCTGTTCAGTTTTTCCTGCAATGCCTTGTCATCCGCCACGATTTCACGCAGGACTTTACGGCTCAGGTCGTTGCGGATTTCGCGCGCCTTGTTCGCCATGGACTGGTGGTTCAAGGTGGCGATTACCATGATAACCAGAAGGATATACAGTACATTGGAGAACATGCCGCGCCATGTGCCCATGATGCCCGCCATCTTCTGCTCGTGTGGAGAACGAGCGGAAATGCTGGAACTAGTGCCAGCCCAGTTGCCTCTGTTGATGATTTCGCTGAAAACCGACACCACTAGGGCGAACATGTTGAAGTCTCTTAGTCCCCTGATGTCGTACGGATTAAGGAAGCTCTGCCCCAAGGCGCGGTCGCTCATCACTGGCACGATCACGCCAGACCAGGAGAATTTGATGATGATGAATATGGTGAAGATGATCAGCAGCGGGTAGCAGAAGAAGCCCTGGATGGTGTCTGTCACCAGCAGGGACAATGCGCCGCCCAGGCAGCATATCAGCACGCACAGCGTGATCATTATCAGCGTCAATACCAGAAACGAGGGAACTTGAATGCCAAACAAATTAAATGAATATGGCAGGCCGATGTAATAGATCATGAAACGCGCCGCCAATGCAGGGCATAGGCAGTTCGCAAGCAGTTCCGCCGCAGAGCGCAGGGCCGAGGCATATATTCGGAGTGGGCGGTTGTAGCGCATCTCCAGGAACTGCCCCAGGCTCAGGGACTTTGTCTCACGAAAACGATATGAGAAGAAGCCGGTCAGGCTAAGCACAATGGACAACGGCATGAGGATGCTGTTCCAGAACGACATGGCGAAACCCGTCTTGTAGCGGGCCTCCGTGTAGCCGATCAGCGTGATTACCGCCAGCCCCTGCGCCACATCGCCCACGGAAATCACATAGCGACCAGCCACGCGCCCTGCCGCAAGATAGTCCGTCACGCCCTTGATGTAGCGCCTCGAATAGAAGCCCATGCCAATGACAAATATCATCGGCACCACCATGATCACCCAGTCAATCCAACTCACTTTCTCTCTCCTGTTTTTGGTTTGCAACCATTCAGTTTCTCTTCTTCAACGCAGAGGCGCTGAACAGTTGCGTTTTTGCCGTGTTCATTGTATCTTGCTATGTCTTATTGGAATCTTCGGCAGAATAGGCAGTCCTTGTCATCGCAAAGCAATGTGCGCCTGTCCTCCTTCAGCAGCTGCATTCCGATTTCGTACATCTGCCGCAAATAAATCAACTGCAACTGCGCCAATCCCAGTTGGACGGATTTGACCTCAAGCCCCCTGGCAAATGCCCTCTGGTAGAACTTGCAGTTTTCGGCGTCCTTGCGGTAGAAGTCCCGATGGCCAGGCAGATGGCGGGGCACAATCACGGTCTTCAGTGAGCCGTCCTCGTTTTTCATGCGGCAGACTGCGTCATCCAGGAACGGCATATCCGCGCAGTCCTCCAGATAGTGGAGGAATGTATTTGGGGCCAGGCCTGAACCGAAGAACAGCACCTTGCCGCCTAGTTGCAATGCCTGGTGCATGGGCGAGGTCTTGCCAGCAGGAGCATCGCATGCTCCATGTGCCTCAACACAGAAACGGGCGTTCTTGCCGAAGCCAGCCCAGGAATGTGTGATATGCCTGCTGCGCACCGCGTCTGGATAGAAGCGCAGGACGGATTTGCCCACGTTGCCAGTCCATACCGCCTTCCAATCCTTCGCATCGTATGGCATGTAGTTCCAGCCTTTGTTAAGCCCGCCCAGGTAGATGTATGGTCTTGTGAATGTTGTGAAAAGAGCAGTGCCTGCGTTTTCCCGTATGGCGTCGATTATGGTTCTTGCTCCGCCGCGGATATAGCCGCAGTTGGAAGAGGAGGCGTGCACTAGCAGAGTGTCCTCCTTGGAAATGCCCAGATTCCGCAGTGCCTCGCATATCATGTCCTGCGTGATTTCTGGTCTGGACTTTATGGACAGGTATCCATGATCCGCCAGAAAGTTTATGCAGGAGACATATTTCTTGACCTGCGCCTCGGTCAGTTCAGTGTTGCGTTCAGCTTCGGCCTCGGCAATCAGGCGCGCCAGGTCCTTTTGCCCGTCCATATTGCTGAGCACGTTGGCCATGTGCCCGTAGATGATTCCGTCTGGCAGGCTGATTCTCTCATCCCTCTGCACTTTGGCCAGGCTGTGGGGAAATCCGATTTCCGCGCGTTCGGCAATGAGCTGCGCGGCATAGTCCCTCCACTTGGAGTGCTTTTCCTGGACTTCCAGGGCAGATGCCTCTGGTTCTGGCCCCGTGTAATTTGCCAGACGGTACAGGTATGTGCAGGCGAATGCCACATTCTTGCGGAAGATTTCCCAGTCGAACAGTCCTGGCTCGCATTGCGCGGAATTATGCCAGTATCCAGCGGTACCGCCTAATATCCAGGTGGTAGGCAGTCCCACGCTTGCGTCGCTGAGGAACATGTCGTCAAAATACGCAGTTGGTCCCAGCTCCAGGTCCAGTTCCTCCTGGAATTCGCTGGTTACTTCCTCCAGCAGTTTACTGCCGATATAGGTGGCATTTCCACCAGGGCGCACGCATCTCAGTTTGCCAGGCATTGCGCCGAGGCTGTCCAGATTGCAGGCTCCCAGCACCTGCCCCTTCAGGCAATTGCCCCTGTATGCCGCATACGCCGCGTATCCATACATTTCCATGGCGAATACCAGCCGCACCGAGTATTCAGGCGTGCCCTTTTCCATGATGCGCTTTGCTATTTCAATGGAGGCGACAATGCCGTTTGCATCATCGTCCAGCAATGGTTCGAATGCGTGTGCCAATATCCAGATTTCCTTCTTCTGGCGGCCAGGTATCATGGCGGTGACCATGGGCAACTTGCCCTCGTGGCGCCTGCCATCGCATTCCACCAGCACTCGCAGGCCGCCAGCATTTGCCTTGCGCCGAATCATGTCCCCCTGCTTGGGCGAGACGCTGAACGAAATAAAAGGCAAATCCTCTGCTGTGACATGCCAGTCACCTGCCTCCGTGCCAGCGTTCACCCACTGCGTCGCGTCAGGCGTCATATATCTGCCTGACAGAAAATCCGAAATCACGCCCAGACCGCCCTGCCTGAGCAAAGGTGTCAGCACATTCCTTCTGGGCCAGGTGAAAGGCTCCAGCATAATCAGTGCATCCTTGGGATTGTCGCCTGCCAGGTATTGCTGCTCGGTTATGATGCGCGTGACTATGCCTTCCGGCGGCGTTGAAACCGAGCCCTTCACCAGATTGAACGGGTTTTTGCTGTAGTCCGCCAGCACATCGTTTTCAGTGATGCTGTCCCTGCTTGCGCCAGGGGGCAGCATTGTAAGGCGCCCCACGCTGGCGTCCCATGCCAGGGGCATGCGCTTGTCCTGGTAAACAGTCTTGCCATCTGCGGGAAACTCAAGCAACTCCACATTGGGGATGCCAGCCTGGAGCAGTTTGTCCCTGACATATTGCATGGACTTGTGATATGCCTCGAAGGTCTGTGGCAAATCCAGTTTGTTCAACGCCACAACATCGTCCCGCAGCGCCCCCGCATCCAACGATGCCAGAAAACCTTCGTATAATTCACGATTCACGCTTTTCGACATAAAAAACTTACTCCTTTTGCAACTATCCAGCCCCCCTTATTAGGCATGGGATTTTTTTATCCACAGATTTCCACAGATTATCACTGATTTTATCCAGAAGACGAGCCTGAAAGTGATTTTGACGATGCGCTGAAGCTGCGCAGATTTCCATTTTGCAGGCGGAAGCAAAACGAGTTTTGCCTCCGCCTGCAAAAC
>JAFYGL010000640.1 GCA_017543165.1 Victivallales bacterium
CAAGTTGCTCCAGGACGTATGTGGCGACCACATTGCCACCAGAAATCTCCAGTTGCAGGCTGGTGATATGCTCTGCCAGTTCGCCATTCAGGACGGGGGCATTTGTGGAAAGGACAAGCGCCTGCCCGCTTTCATCCGCGCTCTTGCCTGGGCGCACAGCCCAGGATGCTGTCTTTTCGGCACCGTCGAAGTCAAGCGGTGTCAGATACACGTCCGCCACGGCGACTGATGGTTTTTCATTGACTGGTGTGATGAGGAGACGTATTGGCTGGAAGACAACGGACTTCTTGTCTGCCCCGTTGGGTTCGCCCTTGTCCGTGGCGCATATCTTAAATGTTGCATTCTCGTCATCGAGCACCTGGTGTTCCTTGAGTGTGAAGGTAATCTCGTCTCCTGCACATGTGATTTCCGCTACGTCGGCAGGTACATTGTTTTCCACAATGGAGTAAGACAGCGCATCATTGCTGCCATATTGGATGTCTATGTCTGTAAACGTGGCGAAGTGCGACACGTTGTATGTATGAGTTCTTGCCCCGTATTGCGAGGTGCTGTCATCTGCGCTTGAACTGTATTCGGCGAATGTGGCCTGGTTTTCGACTTGTGCGTCAAGCACTGGGGCTGTATTGGCAACCACCACTGTCTTTTCGTAGTATTCTTCACTGCTTGCGCTTGGCAATTCATCCATGTACGCAGGATAGCTTACGCTGGATGCCCTTATGGTAAGCACCTGGCCTCTTACTGGTGAAACCGCATATGGCACAGTGCAGGGTACTCCCTGTGCCGCCATGCGTTCCGTCACGTATGTGCCGTCCAAATAAAATTCATAAAGGAATCTGACCTCGTCACCATCTGGATCGACAACATTTGACGCCTGGACGGTGAAGCCATCTGTGTCATGTGTATAGATGGCGCCTGTTGTCGCCATTGCTGTGGTGACTGCGGGGGCGCGGTCAGTGTCATTCAATTCAAACGACCAAAGTTCATAGATTGCCTCATTGTCCTCGCCGTCAGTGACGTTTGCGGCGATGCGCACTGTGCCGCTGGCATTGCGGGCGGCGCCGTTGAGAAGTTCGGGAGACAAAGTCAAGGCCACCGACAGCGTCACTTCACCTGCGCCAGTTGTAGGCATGTCGGTGACACTCCATGTGCATAATTCTATTGGAATGTCATTTCCGTTGATTGTGGCCGTCAGGTCAATTGCCTTGATGCCGCTTTCATCGCCGCTTTCGGTATTGTCCTGGAAGGTGGCGGACAGCTCCACTTTGGCTGTGCCGTTTTCATCTTCGTCATAGCTTTCCTCGCAAGCGCTCAGGGCTTTGATGACAGGCGCGCTGTCACCAGGCAGTTTGACCTGTACGGCTGGAACTTCAGTGGACGTTTCGCAGTTTATGCTGGCGGTGAGGCTTCCGCTCCTTGCTTCAATTGCAGGCGTTATAGTCAGTTCAATGTCATAGCCGTTGCAGGAAGTGTCTGGATATGTCACGTCGAACCTGTCTTGCTTCTGAGAGCCCTTGGCGGTTTCCTGGGCGGCGGACACCTGGGCGGCGGCGCCGTTGACTCTTGCCGTCACGCTCCAGAATTGTCCTGCGCTGTATTCGCCATTGTCCATTGGTGGCATGAAAACAGAGAAATGGGTTGGTGCAATGTCCAGTTCAGATGGATATTCGGCCTTGTATGCGACAGTGAACGGCTGGTAGGCTGTCATGGTTTCATCTGTGAATTGCGCCCTTGCCGTATTGTCCGAGACAAGTTTAAGCATGGGCGTGCTGATGTTGTTCAGGTGTATTACGCCTTGTGCAGTTCCTGCATCGTTGTCAGTCTTGTGTCTGACTGTGTAGTACAAGTTCACATTGTAGCAGTCTGCGGGCACTGTGAAGGAAATTGAATTTGAGCCTGCATCTATGGCTGGAGCCTGCGCACCCTCGGGGGCTGCGATGCATACGTTGTTTTCATTGAAATACAATGCCTGGGGCTCGCTTATCGTGTAGGTGCTGGTGTTAATCCCCGTGTTATATGTCACGACATTTCCCTGGTAGGGCACGAAATCCTGGGAGACTGCCTCTGGCGTGCCAGGTGCCTCATGGGCATTGTTCTTGATGTACTTTATGTAATACACGCCTATTGCCAGCGAGCATCCTGTCGTGTCCGCCATGTTGGCGATGAGGGTTCCATTCCCGTCGCAAATCGTCAATGTCTCGCTGGCGGAAAGTCCTGGATTGTTCCAGCTTATGCTGACTGAATTGCCCAGTGTGTTTCCCACCACCAGCACCCAGGTGAGGCTGTTTGCCAGGCTTTTGTAGTCCTTGCCCAGTTTTTCAAAAGACGCCAGGGCGTCTCTTGTGGTGCTTTCCAATGTATATTGTGTTTGTCCTGCGCCCCTGAAAAACAGGTCGTTCATGGCGCCTGGCGTTGGGCCTCCTGGCGGCAGGCTTTCATCGTATTCGTCCCATGCGTCGCTGTAGTCGGAACCTGTTCCAATGGCAAGCACATCCGCAGCGTCGCCAACCTTGAACTTCACTTCGAAACCATTAAGGGCAAGCGGCAGCGCCAGTGCCAGCAGTATTGCGCAAAACAATGTCTTTTTCATTTTGGGAATCTCCCCTATCTAGAATTATGCAATATTCAAACTTATGCCGGCAATATAAACCGTTATTCAACTTTACAAGCACTAAAACATATATTTAAAACGCAAAAAAATAAAAATATTGTTTGCGCCTTTGGGAATGGGCTATATATTCCGCCAAAAGATTATCAAGCCGATACATTCGGGAGTACTTACCGTGAACAGCAGGCAATTGGAAGAAAAAAAGTACGTGAGGCATTTGGGCGATTTGGAGGCCTATTGGAGAATGAGACGATGGGAATGCCCCTTCTGCCATAGGACATACAAATTCGAGGAGCTGGAGCCTCTTTCCATGAACAAGTGCAAGAAGTGCTCCCAGGAATTCTATGTGCCCAGGAAGATCGGCGACTATTATCTGGTGGCGACTTGCGGCGAAGGCGGCATGGGCAGCGTGTATGAGGCAGTTTCCCACCGTTTCCCGCACCAGAAACTGGCCATGAAGCTGCTGTCACGCCGCGCACGCGAGAATCCGCCAAACATCAGGGCAATACTCAACGAGGCGGAGGTCAGCTCGCATTTCCGCGATTCTGAATACATCGCCTCCTCGCTGGACAGCGGTTATATCGAAGACGAATTCTTCATCGTGATGCCGCTGGTCGAAGGCGAGGGGCTGGACAAGAGGATAGAGCGTTTTGGAAAACTGCCGCCCCAGGAGGTGCTGACTTTGACCAAGCACGTTCTTGCCGCAGAACAGCACATCTACGCCAAAGGCTATCTTTTCCGTGACATGAAGCCCGAAAACATAATCGTCAACAAGTACGGCTATGCCATTCTGCTGGACTTCGGTCTCTGCATTCCGCTTGAAAAGGCCAAATGCCCTGACGAGGAATTCATCTCTGGCTCGCCTTATTATATTCCACCAGAACGCCTTCTGGGAAACCCAGAGGACGCAAACAGCGAAATATATTCCATTGGAATGGTAATGTACCATGCGCTTACGGGCACTACCATTTATGACGCGGATGAACTGGAGGCACTGGCGCGGAGGCATGTGGCGACACTGCGCGTGAAAAACGCCTCCAAGATGACGGGCATCCCTACCGAAATCGCACAACTGCTGGAGGCAATGATCAAGGTCTCCCCCCAGGAACGCCCGCAGACTTTCAAGGAAGTCTTTGACGCAATCTGCAAAATCCAGGAAAAACTTGGAAATTAAGGCGCCATTGCTTTCAGGTTGCTGCCAGGGCAGCCAGAGTGGGCATCAGGAATGTGTGGAATCCCCCAATTTCGCAGCGGACGCGGCCGCATAAAAAATAATGACATTGCCGTTTGCAAAAAAAAGGTGATGTCGTATATTTTGTCCCTGCCACGTCGTTGAAATGGAACTTGGCGGCAGGGAAGTTGTGAACCGGGTCAGGTGGGGAACCAAGCAGCCCTAAGCAGCCCACCTGGGCGCCAGGCACTCTGCTTCAGCGGCGTGGCTTTTTTATTTGCAACAAACAACACAATTCACGGAAAAAATCATACGATGGCTTATCAGGTATTGGCAAGAAAATGGCGTCCCCAGACCTTTGACGAGGTGGTGGGGCAGGAGCATATCAGCCGCACTCTCAAGAACGCCATTGTGAACAACCGCATCGGGCACGCATATCTTTTCGTGGGCTCGCGGGGAATTGGAAAGACCACCACGGCGCGCATCTTTGCAAAGGCGCTGAACTGCCCAAACAACCATGATGGCGAGCCTTGCTGCAAATGCAAGAGCTGCCAGGAAGTGGCGGCAGGCACATCACTGGACGTAATTGAAATTGACGGCGCCTCCCACAACAAGGTGGAGGATATCCGCGACATAAGGGATTCGGTGCAATACGCCCCCGCCAACGGCAAATACAAGATATACATCATTGACGAAGTCCACATGCTCACCACACAGGCATGGAACGCGCTGCTGAAGACACTGGAGGAACCCCCGCCGCATGTGAAATTCCTCTTCGCCACCACCGAGCCCCACAAGGTGCTGCCCACCATCATCTCACGCTGCCAGCGCTTTGACTTGAAGCGAATACCCGTTCCCCTGATTGTCAAAAGGTTGCGCTTCATCGCAGACCAGGAGAAAATCAATATAGAAGACAATGCACTGGCCGCAATGGCACGCGCCGCCAATGGCGGCATGAGAGACGCACAGTCCATTTTCGACCAGATAATAGCATTTTGCGGCGGCGCCAATGGAGAGGGCACCATCACCGAACAGGATGTGATTGACGTATTCGGCCTGGCTTCAGGCACCGAACTTAGGGAAATCGCCTGCGCAATATTCTCAAACAACCTGAAGGCGGGACTTATGGTCCTGCAGAAACTTGCTGATGAAGGTCGCGATCTGGAGCACTTGTATTCCGACCTTATAGAATATGTGCGCAACATCATGGTGGCCGGGCTATGCAATGCATCCGCCGAAGTGCTTCAGGTCAGCGAGACAGAACTTGGCGACTTGCTCAACATCAGCAGGAATCTTGATCCCAAGATGCTGCAGCGGGTGCTCCAGGAGCTGATAGCCCAGGAATGGTCTTTCCGCTCCGCATTGAACAAGCGGGTGTATTTCGAGGCCACATTGGTGAAAATCATGCTGGAGGCCCATAGCGTTCAGATTGATGACATCCTTGCCCATCTGAACCGTATGGCTGGTGTCATTCCAAATGATCCTGTCCCAGCGCGTCCAACACCAATTATTCCTCCTGCGCCTCCAAGTCCTCCGCCTGCTCCCAAGGCACCTGTGTCAGCGCAAGTACCGCCTCCTCCGCCGCCAGTGCCGCCTCCGCCGCCAGAGCCAGCGCCCGCGCCAGCGCCAGAACCCGCGCCCGCGCCTGTTCCGCCGCCAGTGCCGCCAGCGCCAGCGCCTGTGCCTGTGCCCGCACCAGAACCAGAACCTGCACCCGCGCCAGAACCCGCGCCTGCGCCTGTTCCACCGCCAGTGCCGCCAGCACCAGAGCCTGTGCCAGAGCCAGCACCAGCGCCAGAACCTGCACCAGCGCCAGCCCCCGTGCCTGAAGCAGAGCCTGTTCCAGAGCCAGATACTGAAGAAGCCAGTGTGGTGGAAGAGGAGATGCAGCAGGCAGCTCCTGCGCAAAGGAGCATAGAGGACATAAATGCATTGTTGTCCCAGGCCGCAGTCGATATGGAGGATGAGGCGGACCCCGCGCTTTCAGTTGACAATGCCAGTGAACTTATGGAGAGCCTTACTCCCGAGGCGATAAAGACACGCCTTGCAGAATACCTTGCGGAAAACGCCAACGACAATGGGCATCTGAGCGATTTCATCTCAAATATGAAGGCAGAATCCTTCGGCCCCATCTGCCTGAATTTGAGCTACATAAGCACAAATCTGTCGCCCGTGGAACTGGATACATTGGAGAACAAGCAGGCATTGCAGATGATAAATGCCTCGTACGCCGCATTGGGCCTGTCGGGAACTGTCACATTGTCGCCCGTGGAAGGAGGCAGCGAGAAGAAGAAGTACCGCAGGGGCAGCTACATTGAGAACCAGCACATCGCTGCGAATCCCGTTGTCATGCACGCCAACAAGTTGCTTAACACCAGATTGGTCGATGCCAGGCTGATTGAAAAGGACGAGGACAAATGATGCAGTACCCTGAACAGTTGCGCAAAGTTATGGCTTTTCTGGCCCATTTGCCTGGCGTGGGAAAACGCACGGCCGAGCGCATGGGAATCGCAATGATGTCCTGGAAAGCCGAGGACCTGGCAGCCTTTGGCGCTTTGCTTTCGTCGTTGAAGGACAATGTGGGCTTCTGCCCTAAATGCGGAAATTATATGGAGCGTGGCGGAAAATGCTCCATTTGCGATGACCCCAGCCGCCAGCAGGACATAATCTGCGTGGTGGAGCAGGTCGCACAGATAATCGTAATAGAGAAGTCGGGCTGCTTCAAGGGCATCTACCATGTTCTCGGAGGCAAGTTGTCACCCATGTCAGGCGTGGGTCCAGAGGACCTGAGGATAGAGCCTCTTAAAGAACGCCTTGCCTCTGGAACCGTAAAGGAACTGCTTATTGCAACGACGCCTGATGTGGAGGGGGAGGCGACCGCAAACTACCTGGCGCAGTTGTTCTCTAGCCAGGATCTGCTGGTGTCCCGTATCGCCGCAGGCATCCCCGTCGGCGCGGATTTGGCATTCGCCGACCCCGCTACGCTGGCATCGGCAATCTCAGGACGGCGGAAAATCTAAGGCAACCTGAGCGGGCGCCGCCTCGGTGCCAGCAAACAATAACAACAAGGAGCAAAAGACAATGTACGTAGGAAGAATTGTGGCAGTTGGCTGCACAAAGGCTGGTTTGGGTGCGGCACTTTATCGTGTTTCATCCCGTTCATTCCCCAACAGGGAGGCAAAGGCTCTGTCCAGGGGCATTGCAATCGTGCCTAAGCCTGGCTTTGAAAACGACATCCAGAAGAACCCATACATCGCATACAACTGCCTGCGCACAGCACGCGGGCTGGCGGTTGTCAGCAATGGCTCGCAGACCGACCCCGTGGCGGAGAAAATCGAATCTGGCATGGCCCCCAGGGACGCCCTTGCATACGTGATGCTGTCCATGGACTATGAGCATGATTCACTGGACACCCCCAGGATCACAGGAGTTGTACAGCCTGACGGCCGCAAGGGCTGGCTGGCAATCGTGCGCAAGGACGCATTGCTTGTGAAGGAACTGGAAATCAAGCCAGGACAGGCGTTCTACGTCTGCACTTACGAACGCAACGAGCCAGGCTATGCACAGGCGGACAGCGCATTTGACGCCGCCAGCGCGGAAGAATGCTGTGACTTTATCCTTGGCAAGGGCATCTTCGCCGATTTTGAGAAGCCAGTCTCAGCAGCCTGCGCCCTGGCAGACGCCAGCGGCAACTTCGCCACCGCCATGAAATAATAGTTCTGTGCGCGGAAAGAGTGCGCGGAACGACAGTCCCGCGTTAAATACCTATGCCCTGGCGCGAATTGTATCCATTTGCCTCCCACTATTTCACCACAAGTGAAGGTTTTCGCCTTCACTATGTGGATGAAAATAGCGCTAGTAAAAAATGTATAATAATGCTACATGGCAATCCCACGTGGTCATTCATGTACAGGGGGCTTGTGGCAAAGGCGGCGGCTGCGGGATGGCGTGCCGTCGCGCTGGACAATTTGGGCTCGGGACTTTCGGACAAGCCCCAGGACTGGCACTACACTCTTGAAAAGCATATTGCCAACCTGGAGCAGTTCGTTGCTTATTTGGCGTTGAAGGACATAACGCTGGTCATGCATGACTGGGGCGGTCCCATGGGAATGGGATATGCTGTGCGCCATCTTGAAAACATTCGTCGCCTTGTTCTGATGAACACGGCTGCATATCTGCCCAGGGACGTGCCCCGTCGCATTTATCTCTGCCGCGTCCCCTGGCTTGGCCCGTTTCTGGTGCGTCGCCTCAATCTGCTGCTGAAGACAGCCCTGCGCAAAGCTGTCACAAAGCCACTTGCACAGGATGTCATTGACGGATATTGTTTCCCTTATCGAAACTGGAATGACAGGATTGCCCTGCTGAAATATCCTCAGGACATCCCTTTGTCAAAAAGGCATCCCAGCTATGCCTCGTTCAAGAATATGGAGGACAGCCTTGGCCTGCTTTCCGATAAGCCAATCGCGCTTCTATGGGGTGAACGGGACTTTTGCCTGCACACTGGCTATCTTGAATTGTGGCGGCGCATATATCCAGAAGCAAAGGTATTCCGCTATCCTGACGCATCCCATTTCCTGCTTGAGGACAGGGGAGACGAGGTTATGGAAACAATAATTGATTTCCTTTCCAATACCTGAAATGCGAACCATGTTCAAATTCATATCGGCCGTGTTCATCGCCTGGTTTGGCGCAATCTGCGCCATTACGGCACTTCATGAGGCCGTCAATATTCCACGTGGGATGCTCAGCTACATCTTCC
>JAFYGL010000641.1 GCA_017543165.1 Victivallales bacterium
GCCATCATCGCCATTTTGGCGGCAATGCTGCTGCCCGCATTGAGCAAGGCGCGGGAAAAGGCACGCACCATAACTTGTGTAAACAATCTCAAGACAATAGCAAACCTTGACATGTTCTACCAGGATGACTTTGATGGGTATATCATGCCAACAAACTATAATCTAAGCGGCAAATCTACTTGGAGCTACTTGAACCTCATAAACAAACTTCAATACTTGGGTGCAGGGGTATCACATAAGGCAAGCGTTGAGGGAATGAAACTCATGCCAACCTTTGTCTGCCCCACGGAATCAAAGGAGTGGGGTTCTCATAGTTCCCCTGAATGGAAATTCTTCTACACGCATTACGCGCGCAATCTGGTTGCTGGCTGCGTTGCATACGTGGCAGGAAATGAAGCCAATCTTGGCAGCTATGGCGGAGCAAACTACATCAAGAAGTTTCGTGCCAAGAGGAACACCGAATTTTCACAGCCGTCGATTGCTGTCATAGAGGCAGATAGCGTTCGTTTGAATGACTATGCAAATTTCTGGTGGGTACACATGTATAGCAATGGCAGACACAATGGCGGTTGGCTGGAGAATCCAGAAACCAACGTGCTGGTCTATCGGAGTGGCAACGGCAATTACCAGTTCGGGGATGGTCACGTTGAAACCGTAAAAGACCCAGTCAACTCTATGGCCAGCGTGGAAAATACAAGGGGTTTTGCGCTATAAGGCATTCCACATCAGGAGTGTTGCAAAAACATTATTGTGGGCGCCGCTTCGGCGCCCACATAAACGCACCCACGCCCAAACCGCCGTTACCGCTAGCGAGAATCAGCGTCTCTGCGTTGAATTGCACCAGATGTTTTCGGCTATTTGGCGAGGAATGCTTATTTCCTGCCCGTCCTTTTCCAAGGTGATGCTGCTGGCGTCCAATGAGAGGACACCGACCTTGACCACATCGTCTATTGACAGGGGGCAGTCCTTTGCCGCATTGCGCCCTATGCATGTGACCGTGACCACGCTGCCTATCGGCACATCGGAAAGCAGTTTGGCATCTTTGTTTTCAGGGCGCAGGGCGTCCATCAAGTAAACACGCAATGCCTGTGCATCGGCCCGCTTGGTTATGGCGTCGGAAAACAGCACGAGGCGCTCGATGGTGCTGTCGTCCACCAAATGCTCTATTCGGCAGGCGGTCTCGCCTGCCTGCTGTGAATTCAGCCCCAGTATTCCTGCGAAGAAGCGAGTAAGCACCTCGTGGCGCCTGATGACCTCGTCCGCAATCCGTTTTCCCTCCATGGTGAGTTCCACTGGGAAATGGGTGCTGTATTGGATGTAGCCCAGACTTGCCAGCTGCTTCAATGCCGCCGTCACAGAAGGCATCTTCACATTCAGGCTCTCTGCGATTTTCTTGGTGTGGGCATGCCCCTCAATCTCTATGAGGTGCGCAATTGTCTCCAGATAATCCTCTAGGCTTTCCGAAAGTTTCATAGTCGCCTCGCAGTCTTTATTGAGTCGCCAGCATGATAAGCCTGTCCACCAGTTCACTGTATCCGATGCCAGACAGCCCCATCAGCTTGGGATACATGCTTATCTTGGTGAAGCCAGGTATTGTATTGACCTCGTTCAATATCCACTTGCCTTCCTTCGTAAAGAAGAAGTCCACCCTGGACATGCCCCTGCATCCCAATGCAATATATACTTTTGCTGCAATTTTGTGCATTTCCTTTATTTCATTGTCAGAAAGCATTGCGGGGGCAACCAATTCTGCGGCCTCATCGTCATTGTATTTTGCATCGTAGGAATAGAAGCCCTTCTTCATTACGATTTCGCCAGGCACCGCGCAGAATGGCTCCGCATTCCCCAGCACCGCGCATTCGATTTCGCGCCCCACGATTGCCTTCTCCACCAGCACCTTGCGGTCGTACTTCATCGCCTCGTCCAATGCGGCATTGAATTCCTCTGGCTTTTTGACTTCGACGACGCCCACGGACGAGCCTGCATTGGCGGGCTTCACGAACAGGGGCAAGCCCAGTTTTGCAATCACATCGTTCACGTTGGGGCGGGGGCTTTCCTTTTTCACAAGAATCCAATCTGCGGTGGCAATGCCCTCGTGCTCAAGTATCTGCTTTGCCACAGCCTTGTCCATGCATACCGCCGAGGCCGTCATTCCGCAGCCCACGCAAGGGCAGCCCAGCAATTGGGAAAGGCCCTGGACCGCGCCGTCCTCGCCATTCATGCCATGGAGCACGGGGAACAATATGTCAAATGGCAGCGGTGTCCTGCTGGAGCCTGTGAAAGAGAGCACTGCTTGCCCATTCAGCCTTACGGGGAACACGGGCACTCCGCCTTCCGCCAGATGCACCTTGGTGGCGTCCTCCACATTCGCGGCAAATACGCCGTCCTCATAGAAGAACCAGTTGCCTTCCTTGGAAATGCCGACTGTGAGAACCTGGTATTTCTCACGGGAAATCGCCGCGCACACATTGGTGGCGGAAATCAATGAAACCTCATGCTCCGTGGACTGGCCGCCGCCCAGCAGGCAGATTACCTTCTTCTCCATTGTCTTCAAACTCCCCTTTGCTTACCTATGCCTATTGTTCTTGCGGGACTTCTTCGCCTGCTTCTTCTGCTCCAGACGCTTCTTCTGGGCTGCCAGCTTATGCGCGTCCATATTGTCCGAGCGACTTGGATAATTGCCCATGCCGCCCATGCCGCCCATGTTTCCCATGCCGCCCATGTTTCCCATGCCGCCACCGCCAAAGAGGTTGCCCAGCCCGCCAAGCCCGCCACCGCCAAAGAGGTTGCCCAGCCCGCCAAAGCCGCCATTGGCCATCTTGCTCATGAATGTGCGCATCTGCTGGAACTGCTTGAGCAATTCGTTGATTTCCTTGATTGGAACTGCGCAGCCCTTGGATATTCTCATGCGCCTGGACTGGCCGATGCTGTCAGGATTCCTGCGCTCGTATGGCGTCATGCTGTTGATGATGCCTTCCATGCGGTTGAACATCTTCTCGTCCATTGCCTCAGGAGGCAAGGCAGGCATTCCAGGAATCATGCCCAGCAGTTTGGCGAAACCGCCCATGCTGCGCATGCGCTTGATCTGGTCCTTGAAGTCATCGAAACCGAAGGTATTCTTCTTGATGCGCTCTTCAAGTTTCTTCGCCTCTTCTTCCTGGATGGATTCCGCCGCCCTTTCGTAGAGCGAAAGAATGTCGCCCATGCCCAGGATGCGCCCAGCCATTCTGTCAGGATGGAACACCTCCAGGTCATTGGGCTTCTCGCCGACCGTCAGGAACTTGATGGGCTTGCCAGTGACCTGGTGCATGGAAAGAGCCGCGCCGCCGCGGGCATCGCCGTCCAATTTGGTCAAAATAATGCCTGTTATGCCCAGTGCGTCATTGAAGTGACGTGCAACGGAAACTGCCTCCTGGCCCAATGCGGCATCGCCAACCAGCAGTATTTCATGGGGTTCCACCTTCTTTTTGACGCGCACCAGCTCCTGCACCAGTTCCTCGTCTATCTGCAATCTGCCAGCGGTATCCAGAATCACGGCGTCCATGCCATTCTCGCGGGCAAAGTCCAATGCCTTGGCGGCCAGTTTGGGCACGTCCTTCTCCTCGCGGTCCGCATAAACGCGCACGCCCAGATCCTTGCCCAGCAACTCCAACTGGTCGATTGCGGCTGGCCTGTACACATCGCAACCCACCAGCAATACCTTCTTGTGTGTCTTGTCCTTCAGGTATTTTGCCAACTTGGCGCTGGTGGTGGTCTTGCCGCTACCATGGAGACCGCACAGCATGATTATTGCAGGCTCGCCCTTGTCCAGTTCAAGGCCCGCGCTGTTCTCGCCCAGCAATGACACCAGCTTGTCATAGACGACTTTCACCACCTGCTGGCCAGGCTCCACATTGCGCAGCACCTGCTCTCCCAGGCATTCCTGCGAGCACTTGTTCACAAAGTCCGTGGCGACCTCGTAGTTCACATCCGCTTCAAGCAGGGCATTGCGTATCTCCTCCATTGAAGCGCGTATATTGCTTTCAGTAAGGACGCTACGTCCCGTCAGTTTCCTGAAAATGCCCTGGAATTTGCCTGTAAGATTGTCAAACATAGATTCGTTGTCCTTAGATTAAAGCCGCGCCGTCAGAAGGCACGCATATTATATCCTGCAAAGTCGCGCCAGTTTTCTGTTTGTATTGCTCCACAATGGTCTGCGCGTACGCATTGGCATCCCCTGCCTTGACCAGGTGCACGGAAATGCCGCCGAAGCCGCCGCCGCTGAGCCGTGCGCCCAGGCAAAGCGGATTCGCCTTGGCAAGCGCCACTATCTCGTCCAGTTCCTCGCAGCTGTTCTTGAAGTTGAGCCTGGAGCTCTCATGGGACTGGAACATCAATTGGCCGAAGCCCGCAATGTCGCCTGCGTCGAGGCAGGCAATGCCCGCCGCCACACGCTCCATCTCGCCCACAACATGCTTGGCGCAGCCATACGAAACTGCGTCCAGCCCAGGGGCGCATTCCTCCAGTTGCGCCATTGACACGTCCCGCAGAGCCTTTACACCAGGAATGCGCTTCGCAATGTGCTCCAGCGCCTTCTGGCAGCCCATACGCCTGTCGTTGTACTCGTTGGTGAGAAAATGCTTCACCATGCTGTTGATTACCACGAAGGCATATCCCGCGGGCATGGCAATGGTGCTTGTCTCCAGCGTCCTGAAGTCGGAATGTATCAGGCAATTCGCCTTGCCACGCAGTGAGCTGAACTGGTCAAGCAAGCCTGTATTGGCGCCGATGTAGGTATTCTCGCACTCTTGGCCCGCCTTCGCCATCTCCAGCCAGGGCAGTTCCTTGCCAGCAAGGGAGCATAATGCCAGGCCAACTGACATCTCCAGCGCGGCGGAACTGCTCATGCCAGCGGACAGCGGCACGTTGCCTCGCAGCACCGCATTGAATGCTGGCACCTCCACGCCGCGCTTGCGCAGCGCCAGTACCATGCCTTTCACATAGCCAGACCAGTCGCCCTTGACATGGGCACCGAAGTCCCCGATGTCAAAATGCTTGTCCTCGCCAAAGTCCGCGTCCACCAGCGTGCACTGCGTTCCTTCCGCAGGCGCCGCGGCAAAGAGGATATACCTGTCCACCGCAGCGCTCAGCACCGTGCCCTGGTTGTAGTCGGTGTGGTTGCCCAGTATCTCCAGCCGCCCTGGCGCACAGCCAATGCAACTTGGCTCCCGCCCAAAACGGGCGATGAATATTTCCCTGACTTCGTTTTTCATGTTTGTTCGTGTGGACGCCGATTTTTGAGTGGGCGCCGCCTCGGCGCCCACATGCCACATCGGCGTTATTTCACTGCGGCGCGGCCTGCGTCAAATGCCTTCAGGTTCATATCCACGATAGCCTGTCCCTTGCGGGCGAAGTTCTCTGCGACAATGTCGCGGAGCAAAGCGCTGTCCAGCGCCAGGAAATGTGAGATTGCGCCTAGGAGGACTGTGTTCATGGCGCGTGGATTGCCGATGCTGGCCGCAATGCCGTCCGCATCGATTACCACGCTGTTTGGCACTGCCTTGACCGCATCCACAACCTCCTGTGTCTCTGGATAGTCGCCGATGTTCTTGACTGGCTTGCTGTTGGCGATGATGACGCCCTTCGGGGACAGCCCCCTGATGTGGCGCAATGCCTCCATGGGCTCCACTGCGATTATGACGTCCGCCGTCCCGTCCGCAATCAAATCTGAATAGATTCCGTCGCTGGACAGCCTCAGGTGCGCCAGCACGGCGCCGCCGCGCTGGGACATTCCGTGCACCTCGGACTGCTTCACATTCAGGCCCAGTTTCATTGCGGCCTTGCCGATGATCGCCGCAATTGTAAGAATGCCCTGGCCGCCTACGCCCGCGAGTATTATGTCGTTTTTCATATTGCTTCCACCTTCTTGTTTAATCACTTCTTCCTGCGCAATGTCTGTATGCACTCACGGCGTGAGATTATCACGGAAAGGCCTGCGAACGCCATTTCCTCCTTGAGAATAGCCACGTTTTCCTCGTGGTTCTTTGGCAGAGGCGTGATGACGCGGATATGCTCTGGCTTTACGCCCAGGCCAGCGCAGATGTCCTCCACGCGGCCTGCGCCGATGGAGTTCTGCCCGCCAGTCATGCCAGTTGTGCCATTGTCCAGGATGATTGCGGTGATGGGCGCGTTTTCCCAGGCCGCGTCAAGAATGCCTGTCATTCCAGAATGTGTGAATGTGGAATCGCCGATGACTGCCAGCGCAGGCGAAATGCCTGCATCCGCAGCGCCTTTCGCCATGGAGATGGAGGCGCCCATATCGACGCAGGATGAAATCGCGTTGTAGGGAGGCAGGGCACCCAGCGTGTAGCAGCCGATGTCGCCGAATACCCGTGCGCCTGGCTTGTCCGATATCGCTTCCTTGATTGCCTTGTATGTGTCGGCATGGGGGCATCCATCGCACAGGCGTGGAGGACGGGCCTTCACCAAATCTGGCACAGCGCGCAGTTCAGGTAGCGGCAGGCCAAATGCCTTTGCAACCACATACGGATTCAGTTCGCCAGTACGGGGCAGGGCGCCGCTCAGGCGTCCCAGCACCTTTGGATTGCCCAGCGCGCCAAGCAGTTGCTGTTCGATGAAGGGCATTCCTTCCTCCACCAGCATCACTTTGTCGCAACTGTCCATCAGTTGCGCCAGCTGTTTCTTGGGCAGCGGGTATTGCGATACCTTGAGTATTGTGTATGGGCACTTCCCGCCGAAGGCCTCCATCACATAGTTGTAGCCTATGCCAGAAGCAATTATGCCGTAGCTCTTGTCAGTGCCAGGAATCAGCTTGTTGAAGGGGCTGTCCTCGCTGGCGGCCAGGAAATCAGCCTGCTTGGCGCAGAGGCGCACATAGTTGCGCTGCGCAATGGCGGGCAGCAGCACGAAGCGGCGGTCGCCTTCCTTCTCCGCCACTGGCTGCGCCTGTATCACTTCGCCGCGCTGTATGTTGGCGCGTGAATGTGAAAGACGGGTGGTCAGGCGCATCAGAATCGGCGTCTCGAACTTCTCCGACAACTCGAACGCATAACGCGCCATGTTGTATGCCTCCTGCTGGGAGGAAGGCTCCAGGCAGGGCATCATGGCGAACTGCGCGTAGTACCTGGAATCCTGCTCGTTCTGGGAACTGTGCATGGACGGGTCGTCCGCCGAGGTCACAATCAGGCCGCCGCGCACGCCAGTGACTGCCGAGTTCACAAAACTGTCCGCCGCCACATTCAAGCCCACGTGCTTCATGCACACGATGGCGCGCTTCCCTGCAAAGGACATGCCCAGCGCCTCTTCCATGGCAACTTTCTCGTTGCTGGACCACTCGCGGTGGACCCCGCGCTCAGCCGCCTCCGCAGAACCCTGCATGTATTCCATGATCTCAGTGGAGGGCGTTCCAGGATATGCATAGCACCCTGAAAGACCTGCATCCAATACTCCCTGGGCAAATGCCTCATCGCCCAGCAACAATTGCTCTGACATAAATCTTCCTCACATTTGTTATTGATAAAAATGCAAAACCAGTGTTAAATGCAGTAATATAATCATGTTCCAACAAAAACAAGCCTGTTTGTTGCTTGTTCGCGCTGAGAACCGCGCCTGGCAACAGCCGCATGGAAACATAACATCCTGACGCGCGGCCAACGCCGCGCGATAAAATATGGATTTCCAACTTGCGGATTGCGGAAACAGGCTTAACTTTGCGTACTTGAAAAATGGAGAATCATAAGATGTTTTTGCAGATAATACTTGGCATAATCGGCATAGTTCTGCTCTACTACGGGGCGGAGTTTCTGGTAAGGGGCGGCGTGCGCATTGCGGAGGCGCTGCGGATTCCATCGATTGTCATTGGGCTGACCTTGGTGTCTTTCGCCACTGGTGCGCCTGAACTTGTGGTGAGCATAGACGCCAGCCTTGAAGGCAATGGCGACATCAGCCTGGGCAATGTAATTGGCTCCAATATCAGCAACATCGGGCTCATTCTAGGCGTGTCCGCCCTGATCAGGCCAATGTTCGTCCAGAAAAAGCTATTGACCTTTGACACGCCGATGCTGATACTTGCCACGGGATTGCTGTGCGCATTCTGTGCATTCAGCCACGGCATTTCACGCCTGCAGGCGCTGTTGCTGCTGGCGGTCTTTGCGTTCTATATGTGGAGAACCGTAGTGGGCGCGCTGAAGGACAGGACCAGCGCCGAGGAGAAAAAGACAGGCAGGCCGATTCCCATATACCTGGCGGTGCTGTTTGTGATTGGAGGCGTCATCGGCCTAGTGGGCGGGGCAAAACTGTTCGTCAATGCCTCGATCTACATCGCCCACGCCTTCCATATTTCAGACGCGGTCATTGGCCTTACAATAGTGGCCATTGGCACCAGCCTGCCTGAACTGGCGACCTCCGCAGTCGCCGCCTACAAAGGCGAAAACGGCATTGCCGTGGGAAACGTAGTCGGCTCCAATATATTCAATATCGTTGCAATACTCGGCATCGCACCGTTGCTCAGGCCCATCGCGGGCGCTGGCATCATGCCTCTGGACCTTATCACGATATGCGTGTTTACCCTTCTTATGTTCGCCATGATGCTGCTGAAAAAGGCAGTTACACGCTGGGGAGGCGCCATTCTCCTCCTGCTATACGCCGCATACATGGCCCTGCTTGCAATGCGCTCCCTTTAAGGCGCATCTGCCCGCGCCTCGCCAATGGCTTGAGAATAGCAAGAAAATCTCATCTATTGAGTTGGAGAAAACACAATTTGGTTTACTTTATGCAGCAAAATGTTCTTTTCACCAACAAACAAGGAGAACAAACTGATGATAAAAGTCGGAATTATCGGAGCAGGGCGCTTAGGCAACACCCATGCTGGCAATTTGGCGAAGATTGACGGTGTAAAACTGACCGCCGCATACGACATCAACGATGAGAAGGCCAAGGCCTTCCAGGAAAAGTACGGTCCTGCCATTTGCTCCTCGCCCGATGAACTGGCGCAGAAGGTGGACGCGGTTGTCGTGTCATCCCCCAGCGATTGCCATATCGAGGGCGTGCGTGCCGCCGTCAAGGCAGGCAAGGCCGTCTTCACGGAAAAGCCATTCTGCCGCTTTGCAAGCCAGGCGGAGGAATACCGCTCCCTCCTAAAGGACTTTGACAAGACCTTCGGCATCGGCTTCGTGCGCCGCCACATGCTGAAGACCAGAACACTGAAGGCAATGCTGGACGACGGCGAAATCGGGCGCATACGCTTCTGCAACGTGGACCTGCCATTCGGAGTGTTCCAGAGAATGTATGACGACTGGTTTGCGGACTACAAGCGCTCGGGCGGCGTGATTCTTGACATGCTGGCGCACCACATCGACCTGGCAAACTGGTTCTTCGGCCCAGCCAAGCGCGTGTATGCCCAGGGCCTTCTGCTGGATCCCAAGCAGGAACTTCCCGCGGACTATGTCTCCGCCACAATCACATACGCCAACGGCATAATCGTGAACATGATGTGCAACTGGCAGCGCTTCGGGCGCTCTGGCGAGGTCATGGAAATCTACGGCGAGAAAGGCGCCTTGACCATGAACAGCACGCAGACCTTGCAGCTGGCGAAACTGGGCGCGCCCGTCAAGGAAATCGAGATCGACGAAAAGGCGCAGAGCGTGGGCGTCAACAACGCCAGCACTGGCAATGGCTTCCTGAATGAAATGATGAACTTCATGGACGCGGTACGCGCAGGACGCAAGTTCACGCCTGGAATACCAGAGGCATTCTCCAGTTTCGCAGTGGCGGAGGCCATGATGCGCTCCGCCGAGACAAACCAGATTGTTGAAATAAACTGAGGGCGGCATTCTTATGGAAAGAAAGATACGCGTCGGCATTCTTGGATTGGGACGGGCTGGCCGCTTCATGCACGCCCCTGAAATCGCACTCTATCCAGACTTCTACGAAATCGTGGCGGGCTGCGACCATGCCCCCGACAGGCGGGAAAACCTGCCAGAGCAATTGAAAAATGCAAAAATCTACGCCAGTTATGACGAAATGCTGGCGGACCCAGCAGTGGACATGGTCACAATTGCCACACGCAATGAAGACCACACTCCACATGCATTGAGGGCGCTGGAGGCGGGAAAGGCCGTGGTCATTGACAAGCCACACGCAATCTCCATGGAACAGGGCGAGGCGCTGCTGGCAGCCTCACGCAAATATCCAGGCAAGTTGTTCTTCCGCTTCAACCGCCGCTTTGAATCACCTTTCCTCATGATACAGGAGATTCTCGCCTCCAAGATACTGGGGAATATCTCCATGATAAAAATTCATCGGCATCCAGGATATGTGCGCCGCTTCGACTGGCAGACATTGACGGAATGCCACGGCGGCCTGCTCAACAACTGGGGACCGCATTTCGTGGACCAGGGCCTTCAGTTCCTGAACTCGCCTGTCAAGGAAGTGTGGTGCAAACTGTCCCATATCGTGGGCGGCGGCGATGCGGACGACCAGGTGAAACTGGTGCTGGTGGGCGAAAATGAGTGCGTGGTGGACATCGAAATCTCCACTATCCTGACCATTTACGGCAACCTCTACGAAATATGGGGCAGCCGCGGCTCCATGGTCGTGCCTGCCGATGGCCAGAATATCAAGTTGCGCTATCTCGACCCCTCCATACGCTTCACCAGGCTGGACGGCGTAAAGGAGAACTTCCCCTTGCAATTCGGCAACCCCAACGAGAAACTGACTTTCATTGAGGAAACACGACACATCCCCAGCGAATACGGGCATCTGCTGCAACGGGGCCAGGTCATCGAGCGAGGCAAGGAAGACCCAGACAAGGGCTATACCTACCCTGACACCATGTGGTACCATGTATATCAGGCATTCATGGGCAACGCGCCATACCCCATCACGGCGGAAGAAGCCTACAATGTGGTCAAGGTGATGATGCGAGCCCACGAGGCCGCCCATTACCAGCCCTCGGTCATTGAGTACAAATAAGTAGTGGACTGCCCTGCAATCGCTGGCATCCATGCGCGGCCATTGGCCGCGCATCAGGATGGAGGTAGAACGATATGCGGGCAAGCAACAATGTTCTTGCTAATTTGGGTGCCCAGTTAGGCAGAAACATTCGCGTATGCCTGCGTATAGTTCTACCTTCATCCTGACGCGCGGCCAATGGCCGCGCGAATAGAAAATCATGCTAAACAAGGAGATTTCAAAATGAAAAAATTGCTTTTGGCGAAGATTCTTGGTGGCGGTTTTAGTTTTGCGGTGCTTCATGCCATCCTTTTCTGGATTGCGTATTTCCAGTGCGGCGGCGCACACGATTCCGCAAAGGGCATTTTGCAGGGCCTGAAAACCGCTGGCAGCGGCTGGGCTGACATGGTGAAATGGCTGGGCTTCCCGCTGTCTGGCATTGACGCATCAGGCGCCGCATTCGTCCTCCTCATGATCATCAACTCCCTCCTTTGGGGCTGCGTGGTCGGCATCATCGTTGGCCTCATTTTCGGCAGGAAGAAATAAACACAATTTTTGACTATGGCAACAGATACCCCATTTGTGTACAAGCCCATTCCCGAGGATGCGCTCCGCACTCCAGACCATCCCGACTATGTGGAAAAGGCGATTGGCGCTTTCCGCCTGTGGGAGGAGGAGTATTTCCGCAGGCATATTCATGACGAAAGCAAAGTCAAGCCATACACACTGCCTCCAATACCCGACACCCTCCAGGAATGGGAGGCGCAGAAGGGCGAAATCCTGGCATTGGCGCAGAAGTGGCTCTACGGCGTGATGCCACCACAGCCAGACAAAGTGGAAATCAAGCTGCTGGCGGAACGCAATGACGCACTGGACGGCACCGCAATTCGCCGCGAATACAGAATCTACTGCCTCATGGACAATGGCCGCAGGTTCGATTTCGACATGATGCTGTACGTGCCAGTCAATGCCAAGGAGCCGCCGCCAGTCTTCGTGATTGAGAATTTCTACGGCAACCAGGGCAGCACCCCAGATACGGATGTGCTTCCCACACGCGCCATTGAAAAGCCTCAGCGCAATGTGAAACTGGACCGAATGAACTACAAGGAGTGCATACGCCGAGGCTATGCCATCGCCACCGCCTGCAACAAGGAAGTCTATCCCGACAATGCGGACGGCGCACGCAAGAGCATATTCACCCTCTTCTACAATGACTTGCGCCCCGACTACGAAATCTCCGTCCAGGAACTCAAGGAAGGGCGGCACCGTGAATATGCGGCATACAACGGATGGGCCTGGGGATACAGCAGAATGGCAGACGCACTGGAGAAGATTCCGCTGGTGGACGCATCCAGGCTGGCATGCGTGGGCCAGAGCCGCCTGGGCTCCGCCTCAATGGTGGCTGGCATCAACGAACCACGCTTCAAACTGGTGTGCGTAAACAATTCAGGACAGGGCGGCGCACCTCTTCTGCGCAGGACTTTCGGCGGGCGCATCTCAATCCTGTCCATTGGACGCTGCGCACACTTCGCCTGCGACCGTGTCATACAGTTCGCCGACCGCGAGGAAGACCTGCCTTTTGACACGCACCAGTTGCTGGGCCTCATTGCGCCACGGGCACTTTACGTCACCAGTTCCAGTCAGGATTTGAATGCGGACCCGCACGGCACATTCCTGGCAACCGCCCACGCCTCCAAGGTGTGGAACCTGTATGGCCTCAAGGGACTGGAGACTATGGATATGCCACCCGTGGACACGCCTATCGGCAACCATGTCCGCTACCATGTCAAGACAGGGCCACACTCCATCACACCCTACGACTGGGAACAATTCTATAACTTCGCCGACACCCTTTTCCGTTAACATCGCTGGGGCGGGAATGCCATACGGCTGATGTTGTGCGCGGCTCTTCGCGCGGCCAGTTGGCCGCGCGTCAGGATGAAGGTAGCCAACTAGGTTGGTACACAACGATGTCTCCGCCCATTTGGGCGCCCAGATATGCAGGAACATTGTTGCTTGCCCGAATATAGTTCTACCTTCATCCTGACGCGCGGACGAGTCCGCGCGGAGCACCGCGCATAGCAACAACCGCATGGCATTCCCGCATCAGGATGAAGGTGGCTCTGTAAATATGCAAGCAACAATGTTCCCGCCCATCTGGCCGCTCAGATTTGCAGAAACATAGTTGCTCGCCCGCATATAGTTCTACCTCCATCCTGACGCGCGGACCGTGTCCGCGCGAATAAATTTGTCATTGTGGTATTGCATTGGCAATTTTAGTTGTTAAATTCCGCATGTTTCTATTCGTTGAAGTTGTCATTGACAGCGGCCTCCCCCACAACAATAATCAACACCAACCAGGAAATCAGCAATGGACATTTACGTCTTAGATCAGGAAGTTGTTGAAAATCAAACTTTGAATTCCGAGGACCAAATGCACATATCCAGTGGCGGCACTGCCAACGACACCAGCGTCAATTCAGGTGGCGTGATGCATGTTAGCGACGGCGGCACTGCCAACAACACTGGCATCAATGATGGTGGCGTGATGCATGTTAGCGACGGCGGCCTTGCCAACATCACCGACGTCAATGATGGTGGCGTGATGCATGTTAGCGACGGCGGCTTTGCCAACATCACAAACATCAATTCAGTAGGCGTGATGCATGTTAGCGACGGCGGCTCTGCCAACACCACC
>JAFYGL010000064.1 GCA_017543165.1 Victivallales bacterium
CAAAGGGCAGCTTCCAAACGTGGCCGAGGTATTCAACTGGTAGGCTATGAAAAAGGCGTTCTGGGAAGCGCTTGCCGCGGCAATCGAGCCTAAAGGCGAGCTGCAGTACGGCACTGCCTTGGATTTGCTTGTGGCGGTCGTTCTTTCCGCACAATGCACGGACAAGGCGGTCAACAAGGTGACATCCGTCCTGTGGAAGAATGTGCGCACTGTGGACGACTATCTGGCTATGGGCGAGGAGCGCCTTTGTGAGGCCATTCGCAGCATAGGCTTTCACACAGTCAAGGCACGGCACATAATCGGGCTGTGCCGAAAATTGAAGGATGAATTTGACGGTCAGGTGCCTTCCACGAGGGAGGAGCTCATGTCGCTGCCAGGCGTTGGTCGCAAGACTGCCAATGTCGTGCTGAACATCTGGTTCAGGCAGCCCGTCATCGCCGTTGACACGCACGTCGGGCGCGTGGCCAGACGCACTGGCCTTTCATCGAACAATGAGCCTGACAAGGTGGAGGCCGATTTGATGAAGGCGGTTCCAAAGGAGTATTTGCTTGACGGCCACCATTATCTGCTGCTGCTTGGCAGATATGTCTGCCGTGCTCAAAGGCCCTTGTGCGGGAAGTGCCCCGTGGCGAAATGGTGCCCATCCGCGGAGACGGCGCAAACAGGCAAATGCAAGAAAGAAGGAAGGAAATGAGCTTTGCCGATACATTGCCTGACAATGTCAGGCGCAGGTCGCGTCTGTATGCAATAGGCTCCGCGCTGTTCGGGTGCATCTCTGAATGGGTGAACGACAGCAACGCCATAATCATACTGTTTCTGGTGATGCTTGGCGGCAGCGAATCGTTCTCGCTGTTTTCGTCGTCCTTCTCTGGCTTGTCCACTGTGTTTTTGGGCATGCTTGCAGCCATGATCGCAGGCTGGATAGGCCTTCGTGGCACGTACAGGATTTCCGTGCTCGTCGGCACGGTGATGTTCTTTCTCATGGCCCTGGCGCCCTACTTCGGAGCAAATGCCAAGTACGTGGTCATAATAGGCGCACTTTGCTACAACATGGCACGTCCGCTCTATGTCGCAGCCTGGTATCCCATGTGCGGCAATATGCTGCGCAGCCATGAGCGCGCCTCCTTCTTCTCCACAATGCGCTTCTGCTACATGATACAGAACACAATACTGCTTTACCTGGCGGGGCGCTTCATGGGGGACGAGCCGCAGCAATGGAAATTCCAGGTGATTCTTGTGTTTGCCGGCATCATGGCACTGGGGCGCATTTTCTGCATGGACAGAATGCCAGTGGACAAGTCCGAGGAGAAATACGGGCACCATTTCCTCAGATCCCTGGCCTCGCTCTACAATGAGCATGGCGTCGTCGGCTATGCGTTCTATCTGCTTGCCGTATACACCTGCTCGATGGGACAGCTCCCCCTTTGCATCATCTATATGAAGAGCGGTCTCTCCTTCGGCGCGGGAACCATCATGAGCATCACCTCATGCCGCCTCTGCGGCATGATAATCGGCTTTGTCACGGTGCGCTACGCAACCAGGATATGGAATGTGTTTAAGTATCAGCTCCTCACTCATCTGCTTATTGTGGCCGTGTCGCTGGCAGTGCTGTTTGTCAGGCCAGATTCCGCGCACAATGCCATACTGATGGGGGCAATATTCTTCTTCAGCGGGA
>JAFYGL010000642.1 GCA_017543165.1 Victivallales bacterium
ATTTTGCAGGAATCAAAGAAAATTGGCAGGATACTATGGGCGAAGACAAGCAAAACAGACCGCAACCTCTGTTTGGGGACAATGACATCAGGCACTCCGTGGAGACGGTGAACGAGCGCTGGGAGCGTGAGATGTCCAGGCGAAAACGACTAGCGATGAAGATAGTGCTGCCGGTGGCGCTGGTACTTGTCTGCACCTGGCTTGTCACGGCGAAGATATTCGAGTACTTCCCCTTCCAGCGCGTCTTTGAAATGCCGCCCATGCCAGAGGAAATGGAGGAGAAAACCGACAATTCCGCGCCAGTGGAGAAGATGGGCAATTCAGAGGCGCAAATACAGTTCTCGGTGGTGTATCCCGAAAAGGAAGGCAAATTGCCCGAGAAAATACTCGCCATATTCCACGAGGCGACGGACACCAAGCCAAGCCAACTCTACGCGGAGGTGTGGGACGAAAAGCACGCCCCCCAATGGCTGAAGGACGCACTTGGGCCAGGCGCGAAATTCGGCCTCGGCGTCAATGGCAATCCTGTATTCGATACAATTGACAATGAAAGCAAACTGATAAACCTGATAAACGACTATTACTCGACCATATACAAGGACGACAAACTGGTGATCAATCCCGCCACCTACGGGCTGAAGCAACCCACCGAGGAGGAACTCAGGCAGCGCAGCGAAAGGCGTATTGAAAGGGAGAAGGAAGAGAACCTGACGCTTCCGTCCTTGAAGTTCGAGCGGTGAACGCCCGATGATAAAAAGCAAAGTAGAAGAATTTTTCGGGGAACATTCCCCATTGAAGCAGGCCAGGGGCGACTTCCACTACGAGGAGCGCCCGCAGCAGGCGCAAATGGCGGCAGCCGTGGCGGAGGCCATGGACACATGCACCAACCTCTGCGTGGAGGCGCCCACGGGCGTAGGCAAGACATACGCGTATCTGGTGCCTGCGGTCCTGTACGCAAAGCAGCAGCAGAAGGCGGTCATAATCAGCACCCACACCATCAATCTCCAGGAGCAGATCATAGCCCATGACATTCCACGCCTGGAGAAGATGCTGAACTGCGATATAAACGCCGTGGTGGCGAAAGGCAAGGGAAACTATCTGTGCCTGAGGCGCTTCTATGAATCCATCGACACGGCACAGGACCTTATTGCATACGACGGCACATCGGGCGACCTGGCCAGGCTCACAAAATGGGCGGGCCTCACCAAGACTGGCGACTTCTCGGAAATGAAACGCCAGATCTCGCCACAGCTCAAGTCCCAAATCTGCGGCGAATGGGGAAACTGCCCTGGCCCAAAATGCGATTTCTACAAAAGCTGCCATGTCCAGCGGGCAAAACGCCTGATAATGAACGCGGAGATCATCATCGCAAACCACGCGAAATTCTTCTCGGCACTGGCGTTGGACGAGGAGAAGGCCAGGCAGAACGGCCCGCTCCATGACGATGAAAAGGCACTTCCAGACTACTGCGCTGTAATTCTGGACGAAGGGCACACCGTGGAGGACGCGGCCTCGAACCACCTGGGCTTCACCACGGATTCCCTCGCCATCAAGGCCATCCTCAACAAACTCTACAATCCAGAAAAGGACACAGGCGTATTCGCAGGCGCAGGCTGCAAAGTGGAGCAGCAGATGATACGGGAGGCAAAGGCCAGGGTGGAGGCATTCTTCAACAGCCTGGACGAATGGCTGTCCCTGCCAGGCAACAATGAAATGCCACTTTGCTACACCACGCCAAACCATATTCCACACTGGCTGGAAAGCACTTTCACAGGGCTGATTTCAAACCTGAACCACCTGAAGGAACAGGAGCAGGACGAAGGACACAAGGCGGAAATCAACAGCGCAATCGAAATGCTGACCGAGGCAAACGCCACCATGTCCAACTTCTTCGCCATGTCATTGCCAGACCATGTCTATTGGTTTGACAGAATCAACCAGCGTACAGGCGACATTTCATTGAACATTGTTCCTGTTGACGTGTCAAATGTGCTGCAATTCTTCCTGTACAACAAGCCGCCTGTCATCATCACCAGCGCAACACTGGCGGTGAACGGGGACATATCCTACTTCCAGCGGCGCATCGGCTTCACCAACTCGACGCCGCTGGTACTGGATTCACCCTTCGACTATGGCAGGCAGGTCAAGATGTACATTGCCAGAAGCCTGCCAGAACCCACCCGCGACGGCATAGTGGAAAGCTACATCCCGCATCTGGAGCGTTTCCTCACCCTCACCAAGGGACACGCCTTCGTGCTGTTCACCAGCTATTCCGCAATGAACAGGACAGCCGAAAAAATGGAGGACTTCTTCAGAAAGAAGAAAATGGAGCTGCTTGTGCAGGGGGACAGGCTGCACCCACGGCAGATGCTGGAGGATTTCCGCAATTCCAAAAACGCGGTCATCTTCGGCACCTCCAGTTTCTGGACGGGCGTGGACGTGCCAGGCGACGCGCTAATCAACGTGATCATCACGAAACTCCCATTCTCCGTACCGACACACCCGCTCACCAAGGCGCGCTGCGACCGCATCGAGCGCCAGGGCGGCAACGCCTTCACGGACTACAGCATACCAGAGGCAGTACTGAAATTCCGCCAGGGATTCGGACGCCTCATCCGCACTCAGGAAGACCAGGGCATCGTGGTCGTCCTGGACAGCCGCATCGTGACCAAACGATATGGCCAGGCCTTCCTGAACTCAATCCCAGAATGCCCCAAGGAGGTGTTCTAGACTATCGGAGGCCGCGGCTTCAGCCGCGGCTAAAACAAGGAGGTGACACATTATGTTCTTTGATCCGCTTTATCTTTTGTTTGCATTGCCTGCATTGCTGCTCTCGGCAATCGCGTCTTTTATGGTGAAGGGCACATTCTCGAAATATTCCCAGGTTGCGTCGTCCACAGGATACACAGGAGCGCAGGCGGCGGAGGCTATGCTGCGGGCAAACGGTGTGTTCAATGTGACTATCGAGCGCACACGCGGTTTTCTTTCGGACCACTACGACCCGACATGCCGCACCTTGCGC
>JAFYGL010000643.1 GCA_017543165.1 Victivallales bacterium
GCCAGGCTTTGTGCCGCCCCTATCGGGGCTTGAACTTTTTTTATTGCCTTACCCAAGGCTGCGCGCCCTTGCGGGCGCTTGCCCTGGGTTAAGCATGGTTGCGCCCTGCGGGCGCTGCCGCTTACGCGGCACTTGCCTACCCTCTTGGGGAACATATCGTCAGCAATTTCATAAACGGGGCCGTTGCAAAACTGCCTAGATACCTAGATGCCCCGATACCTAGAGATCTCTAGTTTTGCAACAGCCCTATGCCAAGAAGACAATCCGTGATAATCTGTGGAAATCCGTGGATCAGTCCTCCTTGCGCATTTCAAGGAATTCCTGGGCTGTGGGCTGACGTTTGTATGGCTTGAAGAATTCCTGGAACAGTTGCGCCAGCGTGCCTTCGTACTCCGCCTTCGCCGCATCGCCCACGCCCATCTGGTTGCCGCCGCAGTAATACACCACTACCTTGCCGTCCTGCTCGATGAATTCGGCGTCAGATGCATTGATTTCATACACATCGGGATGCTTTTCTGGAGAGGGACGATGCTCGTAGTCGGGGAACAGAATCGGGCGGTTGCCTTCCTCCCAATGCACCAAATCGCGCGTGCGTGCGATGCATGTGTCGTAATTGACCTGGCGCGTTTCCTCGTTGATGAACTCATTCACGTATGTGATGTAGATGTACTTGTCCTCTGGGATGTAGTAGATGGCTGGGCCGCCCACATATTTCTTGTCCCCGTATATTGCATCATCCATCAAAGTCCAGTTCTCCAGGTCCTTTGATTCCAGGAAGCGGAATGTGAATATCGGGAAGCGCCTGTCATCGGTCTCGAAAAGCATGATATAGCGTTCGCCGTCGAAGATGGTGCCCGTATTGTACACATATCCCAGGGGGTAGTCCAGAATGCATTTTGGCTCCGACCAGTGCACCAAGTCCTCGGAGCAGATCATGTTGATTTTGCGTGCACGCCACTGCCCTGGATGATCGCCCATGTACGAGCCAAAACAGTAGCACTTGCCGTTGGCGACGTATGCCGATATGAAATAATGCCTGGGAAGTATCTCGCACAAGGTCTTGCCCGTGTCCATTTCCCTGATGGCCGCCCTGTCCACATTGCCCTTTTCCTCATCCTGGTTGATGCCAGACAAGTTGAACAGAAGGTATTTCTTGCCTTTGAACTCAAATGGCGTGGCTTCGCCTATTCCATCAAAATGGTCGATGTTTTTCCAAATCTTCTTATCCATGTTTCTTATTCTCCTGTGCTGCATACGCCAGTGTGGCGCATATTCATGTAGTTTTACAGTTTGATTTCCTTGGCCAGCAGTGCCATTTCCTTTGGAGACAGGGCGGCATCAAAGATTTTGACATCCGATATTGCCCCCAGGAAGCCGTATGCAAAGCCATCCCTGTATGACCCAATGGAGATGGTCTTGCTTCCAGGCAGCATGATCATGGGCTTCTCTGGCTTGGATTCAGCGGCAAGGGCGCCATTCATGTAGAGCCTAGCGCTTGTGCCATCCCAGGTCAAGGCCACATGGCTCCAGACGCCCTTTTCAATGGGATGCCTGGCTGGCGTACTGGCTATTCCCGTGGCGGCCTTTCCATCGCCGCAAGTGAAGCGCAATGCATCGTAGCTGATTAACAATCTCCATCCTGGCCCGCGGTCACCATTGATATCGCCGATGATGGTGTATTGCTGTGTGCGGTTGATGCCCTTGTCTGGGCAAATCCAGCAGCAGACGGTGAATGGCTTTGTAAAATCCACTGCGCCGTTCTTTGCAATGGAAATGCTGCCAAATCCAGTGGAGGTCTTCCTGTCTGGCTCGGTGAGGTACAATGCCTTGCCGCCAATCCTGCCTTCGTTCCATGCCATCTTGCTGGGCTTGAATGCACGGGCTGCCTTCTTCTGCGCCAAAGCGCCTTCAAGTGCAATCTTGCCGAAATCATCCTGATTCAGGGAAACTTCCAGCACAGGCTCCGCAGCCGCCAGGCAGAAAACCGCCGCCATCAATGCAAAAACAACATTCTTCATATTCGCACCTCTCTTGCTTATTTCTCGTAAAGTTCAATTTCATCCACCTTTGTGTGCGGACCATTTGTGGCAGTGACAAACAGGCGGAACTTTTCACATTCGACAGTAGTGAACTTCAGTTCAAAACTATCGGCGTTTCCATTCTTCTGGGAAGCCACGGTCTTCCATGCGCCATTGAGCCAGGCCTGGATTTCAAAGTCCTTCAACGATTTCTCGTATGGATAGACAACAACTCTGCCAACCTTGACCTTCTTCTTGAATGCCAGGGAAATCCAGTCTGGCGCCTTGTCGGGCGTGTTGTCATGCCAGATTTCGCGGGTTTCACACTTCCGATTGCCGATGAACAAGCCGTCTGTCACATGCCACAGGGATGTATCCGCCCTGCGCGCCATTGCCTTGTTGCTGGACGCCTCCAACGTGACGCCGTCATGTTCCTGCATCTGGAAGGCCAGGTTTCCTGGCTTGCGGCGCTGCTCGTTGCGCTTTGCGATGCGCTCCTCCACTTCCGCCAACGTCTCCAGTTTAGGCGGCTGTGCCGTGGTGTAGATATGCAGTTCGAAGTTGTCAAAACTGTCGCTGAACTTGCCCTGGGCTGGCGTGATTGTGCGTGCCTCGCGAACAAGGTTGAGTTTGCGGCCGCCCAATGCGGGGAATGTGAATGTGGCCTTTTCCTTGTCATGTGTGGTGGAAACGGCGAAAATCCAGTAGTCGTTTCCCTGCTTCTTGCACATCCAGCGCACATTCGCATTGTCCACCTTGAAGCCTGGCTCCACGCAGTCATCCTCCAGCAGCACGCTGCTCAAGGCATTCATTTCCTTGGCGATTTCAGGCATTCCCAGGAACAATTCAGGATATAAGTTGGTAGTGCGGTTGTAGAACAAAATGCCGCGCCCCCCCATGATCAGCGTCATGAAGAACTGTGTGCGCACCTCGTCGTATGTGGGGATGCGGCTGTTGCTTGCGCCATGGTCGCCATAGTTGAAGCCCTGCTGCAAATACGCCACTGCCTGGGGGCTGATTCTGCGCTTGTTGAACTCCACCGCCTGGTCCATGAAAGTGACTATGCGCCCGAAGTTGCTCTTGGGCGAGTTCTTGGCAGGCGTGGGATACGGGTGCAATCCATTGATTTCACCTGCCGTGCTGAATTCCTTGGCGCCATTGACGGTGTCATTGGAGATTATCAGGGGATGGTACGGGTCAACTTCCCTGACCAAATCCGCCACCTTGTTTATGCCGATGATGGACACATTGCTTATTTCAGGCTCGTCAACCAGATAATACGCAAACAAATCCGGGTTTTCACGCGCCCTCTCCACTTCCTTGCGTATGCACGCCATCTCCTCGTCTGTCGGGTTCGGCTTGTAGAAGGCTTTTTTGCCCTTGAAACTGGACCACATCAGATTGGCGCAGATTAGCTTGCCGCCAGGCTCCCTGACCCTGCCGACGCTGACCTTCGCGCCTGGCGTGTGTATGTCGTTCCACTCGCCCAGGAAGAAGAAGCGCTTTCCATCCACGCGCCACTGCCGCTGCTCGTCCAGCCAAACCTCGTTTTTCTTGTATGGAAGTTTGCGTAGAGGATGCACCGCTGGCTTTTCCTTGCCTGAAATGGCGAATATCTCCAAAGTCCCCTCTGGCAGAGGTGCGACTGGGAAACTGACCTTGCCTGACTTGTTCACGGTCTTCTCGCAAAGCACCTTGCCCTGCGAGTCACGGATGCCAGTCTTTATTTCGGCACCCTTCAAGTTGCTCTTGATTTCATATACGACTTCCTGCAATTTCTGGGTGGCGAAGATGGCATTGCGGTAGTTGGGCTTCAAAAGCGTGATTTCAATGGGTGCGAATGCAACGTTCACTTGATAGAAGTGCCTCTTGAATATCTTGCGTGTAACCGCGTCAAGCACACTGACCACGCAAGTGTACTTGCCTGCCTTGCTCAACTTCAAGCCAGAGACCTTGATGTTCACGCTTTCGCCTGCTGCAAAGTCCCGCGTCACGGTGCTGGAGGCCACATCCTCGCCAATCAGGCACACGTCAATCTTCGCCTTCTGCGGCACTTTCGCCAGATTGCTCACTGGTGCGCTGACTTCCACAAGCAGGTTTTCGCCGCTGCCCTTGCAGTCCAGTTTCACTGGCGAGGTCTCCCATCCGTATTTCACCAAATCCAGTTCAATGCCGTCCAACGGCACGAACATGCCCGCCACGTTGAAGGCGCCTTTTGGCGATATGCTTGCCTCCTGGGTTGGCTTGCGGCAATCCCTGCACAGATTCAATCCCCACTGCTTGCCTGCATTGGGATCTATGTCCAGCGACGAGAATGGGATGCGCACTTCCACGGACCAGAAGCCATCGCCGATGAAGCCAGCGGCGCTTGCCTCGCTGTTCCACTTGCCGTCGCCCACAAATCCGCCCTGGTCGCAATAGCGGTCGTTTATAATGCCCAGCGCATTGACCAGGAAATGGAAGTAGCGGTCATTTGTCTTGTTTGGGTCCAGCATGATTTCAATGCAGTCATCACGATAGACATAGCCGTCCTTTTTCTTTACATTGCAAAGAGGGGCAGTTCCTCCTGGAGGCGTGGGGCAATGGAAGCCCACGTAGAATGCATCCGCATCGTAAATCACCGAGGCCTTTGCGGGGAAGCCAGGCTCGTCCGTATCGTGCACAATGAATTTGTCAAAAGTTAGCGCAGTTTTCCAGGCCGCCTCATCCAGTTTTCCATCCAGGTCAATCTTCCCTTCAAGTCTTGTGATTTCATAAGCGGCTGTGCACAAGCCTGCGCACAACAACGGCAAAATGCAGTGCATTAACCTTTTCATTGCTACTCCCTTTTGTTGTTTTCCAGTAATGCTCCGTTCACCATGGGGGTAGGTATTTGAGAGCCGCGTAGCGGC
>JAFYGL010000065.1 GCA_017543165.1 Victivallales bacterium
CCCCTGTAGAGATACTCCTGGCCGCTTGTCGATTCCGCGTCAGTCGTCGCGATGACTTCACCGTACTGCAGGTCGTCCTTGGGAAGGTCGCAGAGCAGTTTCAGGTATGTTCTGGAGCCAGCGTTCTCAATGAGGTTGTATGCGTGGGGCGGGCCGAACTGGCTGCATAGGCACAGCACACCCGAGTATGAGAGGCTTTGCGCAGTATTGTTCGTGAAGGTCAGTTCATAGCAGGCCACAGGCAACGAAGAGATTTCTGAATCGCCAGGCACAAATACGGACCAGGCGTCCAGCGAGACAGGCCCTGGGAAATCGGCATCATTGAATTCCAGGTGCGCCATCGGAAACTTGCCCTCGAAAGCGACCTGGCGGAAATGCGGCAGGCCAGCAAGCGTCCTTTTGTCAACGCCGTGTCCAAAGGCATTCTGCAATTCGCCTGAATATGGCGGATATGCGTCGCCATGCAGCACCCTGGTCACAATTGGCTTGCCTTCTGCGTCAAGGGCTCTGACGCAGAAATGGCTAAAGCCAAGGCGCCTTCCCTTGCCAGGCGCATTGAAGATTTCCCAGTCGATGAACTCGCCGTTGGCCTTCAGGCCGATGCAGCCCGCGCCAATGCCACCAACGGGAAACGATATTTCACTACCTTGGCTCTTCATAGTGCATTACAACTGCGGCATTGCATTTTCATGAAGCTGACTGTTTTTCCTGCCCGCCACGATTCTGGTGCGGCAACGATACGACTGCTCGCTCTCGCCGCATAACGCGAATACCGTGGTATCCTTCAGCTGGAACGGTATTCTCACAATCTGGCGCTGGCGGCGCCCAGCCAGTTCCACCTCAAGCTCAAGGTCCTGTATGAAGTCGTCGAACTGACCGACTGTAATGCTGCATTCCATGGCGGCAGCGCCGTCCGCCCTCAATGCACAGCAAAGCGCCACAGGGCTTGCCGCCCAGTCCTGCGGCAGGTTCTTCCAGCGGAACTTGAACATGGGATGCACGTGGATAGAATCGGTTATGACAAGACGCAGGGGCACTTCCGCGCCCACTGCGGCGATGGGCCCTTCAGGATACTCGACGCGAAGCTTCGTCGCGAACTGCAATTGGTAGTCCTGGTAGTAAAGCGGCAGATTCAGGAGCCTTGAGGCCATCTCCCCCTTGTCCAACTGGGAAAGCTCCTCTTCGGTCACGCTGCCTGGCCCGTTGACAAGCTGCGCCAGCAGCGGATTCGCCGCAGCTGCGGCTATCGCCGCCTTTGCCGTCCTCTCCGTGAGTTCCTTCAGCGTCCTGGGCAGCCCGAACAGGAAGGGATAGCCGAAGTGGTTTATGCATACGGTGCTTATGCTTTCTCCGATTGGCTCTAACCAGCGCTTCGGTATGTTTGAGATGCCCTTCATAATGCCGAAGAGTGCGCCCACGGTGGCGCCCGTGCAGTCCGTGTCGTCACCGCAGTTGACCGCTGTGCAGATGGACTTGTCGAAGTCGCCTTCGCCGTAGAGCAGGCCGATTATGACGAAGCCGATGTTCACGGCTGCGCGGTATTCGACTATGTCGAAGTCAGCCATCAGCTTTTCCCTGGTTTCATTCCAGGGCAGGCCCTTGTCGTAGCAGGCGATGGCCTCATTGACGGCCTTGGCAAGGACTGAATCGGCGGGGACCTTGGACAGCGCGATTTCTATGAGGCGGCGGGGATTGCCCTCCACGAATGCGGCAGCCTCAAGGGCGGCGGTGAACATTTCCGCCCAGATGCCCTCCTCGCAGTGGTCTGCACAGCTGTCGTTGTAGGCGTATTTGATTGCCTGGTCAGGCGCGCCGGGGCAAAGGCAGGCCCAAATTTCGCTGCGTATCCATGCGCCGTTGCTGTACTTGTACTTGTCGTTGTTGACTGCGCCAGAAAGCGGCGGCATAAAGCCGTTCACCACATTCATCATGCATACCTCGTATTCGCTGCAAGGCGCGATTATGCTCTGATGCCAGTATTCCCCAAGCAGATTCGGCGTTATCTGGTCGATGCCGTTTATCTCCACAGCCGCAAGCCATATGAGCTGCAGGTCCAGGTCGTCATTGGGCGCAGGCACGCCATTGAGCTCCTGCGTATAGAAGGTGACATTGTTCATTGCCATCTTGCCTTCCATCGGAGCCCCAAGCGTGCCACCGATGTTCTTTCCCGCCCAGCAGCCGTAAACCTTCTCCAGATATTCGCCGTAGTTGATTTTCATTTTCTCTCCAGACTAAATTGACCATTAAAAAACACTGATCTAATTATACCAAATAATAGAGGGAAATGCCAGATTGACGTGCCAATTTTTTTTGCGCAGGGGCACGGGTCCCGCGCTCAGGACCTTGGACTTCCTTACGCAAGGAGCGCAAGGGACATTCAGGACCTTGGACTTTCTTACGCAAGTGGATTGCATATTTGAGCTTGTTTTTTCAAAAAATCACATTACTTTATGAAGCACTATGGAAGAAATCTTCAAAAAAACACAGCTCAATGTGGCCATAGAGGGGCGCAATCTGGAGGATTTGCGACCGCTTCTGGCGCATTTCCCCTGCAGAATAGTGGAGGACAATCCCGATCTGGTGATTTCCCATGGCGGGGACGGCTCGCTGCTGGGCGCTGAACGGAAGTACCCTGGTGTCCCCAAATGCCCAATCAGAGACAGACGCCAGAATCCGAAATGCCCGATTCACGGCGAAATGGACACCTTGTCAAAACTATTCGCCGGAAAGCTGGCGGCAACTGAACTGCACAAGCTTGAAATCAGCGCTGGCAAGAAAGCGCTGACAGGCATCAATGACGTGCTGGTTCACCACACGGAACCGACATCGGCCCTGCGCTTCAGGATATGGCTTGACGGCGAGCTTTTCCGCCCCCAGGTCATATGCGATTCGCTTCTGGTGGCGACGCCATTCGGCAGCACGGGCTATTTCCAGAGCATGACGCACGGCAACCTGCGCACGGGCCTGGGAATGGCGTTCAACAACTCGCTGGACCTGCTGGGGTACACGGTCCTTCCTGAAAACGTGGTCATCAGCGCGGAGCTGCTCAGGGGGCCAGCTGTCATTGTGGCCGACAACAATCCAGCCAGAATCCATCTGGACTCCGGCGAAATGTTCACTGTCAGGGTCCTCCCCGAGAAGACCACTTTGTTTGGAATCGACGTGTTCCGTTGCCAGGACTGCTTCGATCTCCGCAAGACAGGCAAATTCTAGAAAAGGAGAGAAATATGTCAGATACCGTTAAAATTGCCCTTGAGATAATTCTGATTGCTTTTCTTTCCTACTTGATGGGCAGTTTTCCAACAGGATATCTCATAGGCAAGCTGAACGGCATTGACATAAGGAAGCACGGCAGCCACAACATAGGAGCGACGAATGTAAGGCGCGTGCTTGGGCGTGACTGGAGCATAATCTGCTTCGCCTGCGATTTTCTGAAGGGATTCATCCCGGTGATATACTTTGGCAAAGAGCTTGGCGGCGCCATGATGCTTGGCGCAGGATACGGCACTCTGGTGGCGGCATTCGCCTCTCTTTGCGGGCACATTTTCCCTGTCTGGCTGAATTTCAGGGGCGGCAAGGGCGTGGCTACAAGCCTTGGCATCGTAACCGGCATAGCCCCAATACCAGTTCTGGTCGGCGGCATCGTATGGCTTGTCGTGTTCAACATCTCAAGAATAGTATCGCTGGCAAGCATGATTTCCGTGACCAGCATTGCAGTATGCGCGTTTCTGATGAAGCTTTTCCGATACCACGGTTTGTCCTGGCATGGAGTAATACTGCTTGCCGTGATCGCGGCACTTGTCATAATCAGACACAAGGACAATATCATGCGCATCAGAAACGGCACTGAATCCAAATTCGCGAAAAAGAAAAAGGACAACGAGGAAAACGCCCTCACAAGCGGCGGCAAATAAAGCAAGGTGTTTCACAGAGGATAAGGATAAGGACAATGACAACATTCGCATCCAAGGCTGGAATTGATTTGGCACTGACAGACAGCGACAAGATGGCTGTCCTCAAAGAGGCTCTGGCAAAAATCGACAGACCCCTCAAGAAGGTGCTGATAATCCCGCCTGAC
>JAFYGL010000644.1 GCA_017543165.1 Victivallales bacterium
CAGTAAATCCCAGCAGTCCCAGCAGTCCCAGTGGGCAACAGTTTTCTTTCGACAAATGCGCCAAGCCACTGACAATGGCACTGATGCCTGCAAAAAGTTATGAGACGGCTGTGTTGCTTTTGGCCTAACAAATTGCAAATCAGCAAATCAATGTTAATTTTTTGACATATCCATGATTATTCCCTATTCTATAATGATTTGTGGCATTTTCAAAAAGGACACGGATGCATTAGAGTTTATCAACAAAATATGGCATTTTAATAAGATCTTAAGGTGAACGGAGAACACAATGGACCCCAACATTGCATCATGGATTGCCCCCAAAGGTCTCTCAAGGCGACGCAGCTGCCATTTCCATGCCAGGCGCGATTTTGAATTGGAGGAAGTGCCCGATAATCTGGAACTTCAGATTGCCTGTGAAAGCTACTATCTGCTTAAGGTAAATGACGTGACACTAGGACGAGGCCCTGCGCGAGGTTCCTCAGGCATCTATTATTATGACAGCTACCAGATTGCCGCTTTTCTGCATTGCGGCACAAACCGCATCCACGTTGAAGTGCTTTGCATGAACATCCCCACTGGACGTAATGTCCCTGCGGAAGCGACACTTTGGGTGCGCTGCGGAAACATTCTTGGGACTGACGCAAAATGGCAATGCCTGGTCTCTGAACAGGAATGGCTGGAAGACGCCCCATTCTATACCATGCAGCAAGGTCTTTGCGAATGGCGCGATCTGCGATATGCCGACAAGCTGGACACCGTGCCAACCGATATACTCCCTCCGACATCTCCAGTGCTCAAACGAAGACTTTTGCGCAGCGGCATACCAGTGCCGATTGAAACACGCCAGCTGCCATTGGATCTGCGTTTTCCAGCCTGGACTGGAACGGTTGATTTGAATGACAGGCGCATCGCCGTCCTTGGAGACAGGGATTCGAGAAATCCAGTGCCAGAGGGAACAGCCTCCTTGCTCAACGAACTGTGCTTCGGAGGAGAGCATTCCGTCATTCTTCCTGCGCCGCCTGGCAATGGCGGCTTTTCCGTCATATTGGACTTCGGGAAAATGGTGACTGGCCGCCTGGAAGTGGAACTTACTGCAAGTCCCGGCACTGTCGTGGACATCGCCCACGAGGAAGCCCTTGGCAAAAACGGAAACCTGCGCAGCGACCATACTGCCACGAATGCCACATACAATTTCTGCGACAGATACATCACTGGCAACGGAAGGCAGACTATCGGCAACCATCTGGTTGACAGAGGATTCCGCGTGGTCAGGTTGACCTTCAGGAATTTCACAGGGGATGTCACGCTGCATCGCATAGAGGGGATTGACAGGCGTTATCCAATGAGCAAGAAGGGACGCTTCTTCTCCAGCGATTACCAGCTCAACCGTCTTTGGGACGCCGCCTTTGAGACGATTTCAGCCTGCACGACCGATGTGTTCACCGACTGCCCTTGGAGAGAGCGCCTTTTCTTCACAAATGATTTCGTGGTGGAATGCCGAAGCGCCTTGCAGTTGACTGGCGAATATGCCCTCGTCAGGCACGCCCTTGAACTCATCTTCTCCGAAATGGACGAAAACGGCATATTCCCCTGCGTCATCCCGCAACATGGTTCAATGCTGGCTTTTCACGGCCTTGACAAGTGCGGCCCCTGGATTCTATCCTGCAACCTGACGCTCCCGCTTTCAGTCCTGGAGTATGTCCTATACAGTGGGGACGCGGCCTCATTGGAGCAATGGTACCCACTTTTACTGAGAATGATGAATACCTTCCGTGCCTGGAAAACACCAGACGGATGCATTGACGTGAGGGGGAATTACCAGGGCGACACCACCTTCTTCGACTGGTCATTTGAACTCAATGGCAAACAAATCTCATCTTGCGGAAGCGCCTTGATGAATTGCCTGTACATCATTGCGTTGCAGGCAATGGACAGGCTGGGTGCCTTTGCCGGCTTCACTCAAATTTCCTTCGCCGATGAAATTCAGGAAATGCGAACTGCCACCATTCGGAATTTCTTCCTTGATGATGAACAAATGCTGCTTGATGTGAAAGAGGCGGTACAGGATGAAGAATTGCTTCGGCAATGCGGTGTTCCCATTGGGAAGCGCGGTGATTTCCGTTCCAGCAAAGCTTCAAACGCTCTTGCCATCCTGGCAAATCTGGACATGGCGCGTCCTGGAATAAAGAAGATTTTCATCAATGCTCTGCTAAGCGAAGAATGCTTCCCGCCAGAGTTGTTCTATTCCTCGTTTGTTCTGCTGGCACTAAAGGCAGAAGGTCTCGACAACGACTGCATTGGATATGTCAGGAGATACTGGGGACCTATGCTGGACAGCGGGACGCCAACACTTTGGGAAAACGGCGTCTATTCCGCTGGCAAGGAGGGCTTTGGAGGATCGGCCAGCCTATGCCACGGCTTCAGCACATCACCTGTGGATTATCTCCAGACTGCCCTGATCGGCATATCGCCTCTTGAACCAGGTTTCAAGGTGTTCCGCTTTGCGCCTTCGCCCTGCGGCCTTGATTTTGCAGACGGCAGCGTGCCAACGCCCCACGGTGCAATACATGTTTCATGGAAAATGCAAGATGGGCAAATCGTAGCAGATATCTTCGTGCCAGAAGGTTGCATGGGACAGACACCCAATGGCACCATCAGCCCAGGAAACAACCACATTGTTTGCGATATATCCCACAAAGCTTATCCGAAGAGGTAATTCCAAAACAAGGGGATGTAGAAAATGCAATTTTCAAATGAGCCATTTATGCGCCCCAGGAAGAAGCGAATTCTACGCAGAAACACAGCCCCAAGCATGGTTGCGTCCTGCGGGCACTGCTGCCTCGCGGCACTTGACTCCCCTCATGGAGAACTGGGCATTGAAAAAAAGTAATATGGGCTTATATTCTGCTTTGATCTTTTAGATTGCCCTGTGATGGCGGGGCTTGAGGTTTTTAACAACAAAGATGGAGTAAATCATGAAGAAGTTTGTATGCCCAGTTTGTGGCTATGTGTACGAAGGTGATGCAGCCCCTGAGAAATGCCCGCAGTGCGGCGTTCCAGGCAGCAAGTTCAAGGTGCAGGAAGAGGCCAGAAGCTATGCCACTGAGCATGTCATCGGCATTGCAAAGGATGTGGACCCACGCGTTCTGGAAGGGCTGAAGGCTCACTTTGCAGGCGAGTGCACAGAGGTCGGCATGTACCTGGCGATGAGCCGTCAGGCAGAGCGCGAAGGCTATCCTGAAGTGGCGGACGCATTCAAGCGCTACGCATTCGAAGAGGCGGAGCACGCCGCCAAGTTCGCGGAACTGCTGGGCGAGGTGGTGACACCTTCCACGAAGAAGAACCTGCAGCTTCGCGCTGACGCGGAAGCAGGCGCCTGCGCTGGCAAGATGGAAATCGCCAAGCTGGCCAAGGAACTGGGCTATGACGCAGTGCATGACACTGTGCATGAAATGGCGAAGGACGAGGCACGCCACGGACAGGGCTTCGCAGGCCTGCTGGCAAGGCTTTTCAAGGACTAAAATCAACATGCCGCCCATCCAACTAGAGAAAGCAGTAAAGTATGCGTCCTGGTCTGGATGGCGCGGCTTCGCGCTGGAGGAATGGCAGGAGCTGTTCTCCAGCATTGATGACTGGCTAGCTTCGCCCAGCCAGCCTATTTTGGATTTGCCCTGCCGTCGCATTGCCCGCCATGAAACACAAAAGGGCATCGTCTATTCAAAACTTATGTGGGCATCAAATGACGGCGCGATAAAGAAACACGAGATATTTCCCTGGTTGAAATGGGGGCTTGGCCCGCATCGTGCGCTCCACATCTGGGATGTTAGCCGTAAAATGCTGGAATGCGGGCATTTGTGCGCGGAGCCTGTTATCGCAGTTCGCAAATTTAGCGTCAATCTGCGGCACCTCAATCTGCTGGTGACAAAGGAAGTCACTTCTCCTACTGTGGAAAGCATGGTCCTCTCTGGTGGCAAGGACGCGGAAAATGCCGTGATTGCCGCAGGCAAATGCCTGGCCTCACTGCATGCGGACAAGTTTCTGCATGGCGACTACCTGCCTAGAAACACATGCCTCCAAAATGGCAAAATAATTTTTCTGGACAATGACAAGTCCAGCCACTGGGATTTTACCCCGCCTTTCTTCTTGAAACGGCGCAATTTGGACCAATTTGCATATAATCTGCTTCTTCTTTCTGGCCTAGACTGCTACCGCGACGCCTTGTCACTTCTATTCATCGAGGCATACTGCCAAGAAGCGAAACTAGCAGCCGCGCCAATCTCAGCCAAAGTCATGGCGAAAGCCAGGAAGCGCTGGGAAAATAAAGTCGCCAGAAGCAAGGCAAAAACGCCCTC
>JAFYGL010000645.1 GCA_017543165.1 Victivallales bacterium
GGGAGCGGACTGCACGATTACGTGATAACTGCCCTATTCCGTTAAAAAATAAGCCAATGCTGTTACATAATTGCATATTGGAGTTATATTACAGACAATTCCGCCAATCCTATCCATCTGGGGCGGTCGTATAATTAATTAAGGAAATACAATGCTTAAGGAAGAATTGCAAAACAAAGTGCGTGAGGCCAACGAGCGCCTCGAACACTTGAGGGGGTTTCTTTGACGTCCCGAGCAAGCAGGAAAGACTGGATTTGCTAGAGGCGCAAATGACAAGGAACGACTTCTGGGACAGGCGCGAGGCGGCCCAGGAAATCGTGGCGGAAGTCAGTTCATTGAAAAACCTTCTTGAGCCATACAAGAAGACCACGGCCATGCTGGATGATTTGCAGACAATGCAGGAACTGGCGGAGGCCGAAGGCGAGGATTCCGCATTCTACGACGAGGCGGAGCAGCAGGCCGATGCATTATTCAAGGAATTGGACAGGCTGGAATTCCTGTGCTTCCTTTCAGGCAAGCTGGACCATAACAACGCAATTGTCACAATCCATCCAGGCGCAGGCGGCACCGAGGCCTGCGACTGGTGCTCCATGCTGCTGCGAATGTACCTGCATTGGGTTGAAAACAGAGGCTTCACCTACGAAATTGCAGATATACAGCCTGGCGATGAAGCAGGCACGAAATATGTGACTTTCACAGTGACAGGCGAGTTCGCATACGGATACATGAAGGCTGAAAAAGGCGTGCACCGCCTGGTAAGAATATCGCCGTTTGACGCCAACAAGCGCCGCCATACCTCATTTGCATCAGTGGATGTTCTCCCCGAAATCAATGATGAAATCAACATTGAGATTGCGGAATCCGACTTGAGGATAGACACATTCCGCGCATCTGGCGCTGGCGGCCAGCACATCAACAGAACCGATTCCGCAGTGCGTATCACGCATCTTCCCACTGGCATTGTGGTGACATGCCAGAGCGAGCGCTCCCAGCACAAGAACAAGGCAAACGCAATGCGCATTCTTAAAGCGCGTCTCTATGACCTGGAGGAAACAAAGCGCCGCGCGGAACATGCCGCCGAATCCGCCGCCAAGGGCGACAATGCCTGGGGCAACCAGATACGCTCGTACGTGTTCCAGCCATACCAGCAGGTCAAGGACCTCAGAACCGACACTGAAACCAGCAACATTTCCGCCGTCATGGACGGTGACATCGACCAATTCATTATCGCCTGGCTAAAAGCGGGGCAACCCGCCTCAAGGCATCAGGAATAATTCAAATTGAAAACGCTTAGTTTGGCGCTGATAGTTAACCAAATCCAAAAATCAAGGAGAAAGAAATCAAATGAACTGCAAGTGCGAAACCTTCAAAAAGGCCATTGATACAGTGCGTATCCTGGCGGCGGACGGTGTACAGAAGGCCAACTCAGGCCATCCAGGCATGCCAATGGGCGCGGCTGACTACGCTTTCACTCTCTGGAATGACTTCCTGAAGTTCAATCCAGACGATCCAAACTGGATCGGACGCGACAGGTTCGTCCTCTCCGCTGGCCACGGCTCAATGCTCATCTACACACTCCTCCACCTCTTTGGCATGGGATTGACAATTGACGACCTGAAGAATTTCCGCCAGCTGGGCAGCAAGTGCCCAGGCCATCCTGAATATGGCCACACCCGCGGCGTGGAAGTCACCACAGGCCCATTGGCGTCAGGCCTTGCCTCCGCAGTCGGCATGGCAATCGGCCTCAAGCAGCAGAAGGCTCGCCTTGGCGCTTGCGACTGCCTCTTTGACCAGAAGGTCTATGTCATCAGCGGTGATGGCTGCTTCATGGAAGGCACTTCCCACGAAGCCTGCTCGCTGGCAGGTCATCTCAAACTGGACAACCTGATTGTCTTCTACGACAGCAACAAGATCTCCATCGAAGGCGACACGGACATCGCCTTCACAGAAGATGTGGGCGCACGCTTCGCCGCATACGGCTGGAACATCATCAACATCAACGGCAACTGCGTGAAGCAGATCCGCGCCGCCATCCAGATGGCAAAGGTCACCAAGGGCAAACCCACCCTCATCATCGGCAAAACCACCATCGGCAAGGGCTCGCCAAACCTGGCTGGCAAGGAAGCCTGCCATGGCGCACCTCTCGGTGCAGAAGAACTGGCGCTGACCAAGGAGGCCCTCGGCTTCGATCCCCAGAAGTCCTTCGTGGTGCCAGCCGATGTCCGCAAGCTCTGCAATGACACAATCGCAGCAAGGACGGCGGAAGCCGCTGAATGGGACAAGAAGTACAACAAGTTCATCGCCTCATTGGACAAGGATGCAAAGGCAGCCGCAAAGGCTCTCCTGGACAAGGCTGTTCCAAAGGACATCTGCGCACAGTTGATGGCAGTCGCACCTCAGAAGGCGACCGCGACACGCGCATCTGGCGGCACAATCATGCAGAAGGCCGCTGAACTGGTTCCCGCATTGGTTGGCGGTTCTGCTGATTTGAACCCATCCACCAAGACATATCTCAAGGGCGCAGGCGACTTTGGTCCAGAAAACTGGGCTGGCCGCAACATCCACTACGGCGTCCGCGAACTGGCAATGGGCCTCATCAGCAATGGTCTTGCCCTCACAGGCACAATTCCGTTCAGTTCCACATTCATGGTGTTCTCAGACTACATGAAGCCTGCACTGCGCCTGGCCGCATTGCAGAACCTCCACGAAATCTATGTGTTCACGCATGATTCATTCTTCGTGGGCGAAGATGGCCCGACCCACCAGCCAATTGAACAACTGGCAATGTTCCGCACTATTCCAGGCCTGACCACAATCCGTCCAGCCGAGGCAAATGAAGCCGCCCAGGCATGGGCAGCCGCATTGCAGGCCAATGGCCCAGTGGTGCTGTGCATGACAAGGCAGAACCTGAACAACCTGGATGAAGAGGTAGTGACAAAGAAGATGGATGTGTCCAAGGGCGCATACGTCGTTTCCGATGACAAGAACTTTGACCTCATCCTCATGGCCAGTGGCTCAGAAGTCAATGTGATAGTCGGCGCAGCCGCATTGCTCCGCGAAAAGGGCATCAAGGTCCGCGTGGTTTCAATGCCCAGCTGGGAACTCTTCGAAAAGCAGTCTGCCAAATACAAGGAAAGCGTTCTGCCAAAGGCCGCGACCAAGCGCATTTCCGTGGAAGCCGCTTCCACATTCGGCTGGGCGCGCTACGTGGGTCAGAACGGCCTCTCCATCGGCCTTGACCACTTCGGAGCCTCGGCACCTTGCGACCTGCTGGCAAAGCAGTATGGCTTCACACCTGAGGCCGTGGCTGAAGCCGCAGCAAAATACTTGGGCAAATAAGTAGGTCCATTTCGCTGGGCGATATCGCCCAGCGTGTTTCAATTTGAGTGCGCCCCATTTCGGGGCGCACTTTTTTAGGAGAGAATAGTGTTATGAACGGAACTTGGCTTTTAATTGGCTCACTGGCATATTTTGCCATAGCATATCTGACCTACGGTCGCTTTATTTCCAAACTCTTTGGCGTGGACAAGGGCAAGCCCTGCCCTTCCCATACACAGGCCGACGGCATTGACTATGTGCCAGCGCATCCCGCTGTGCTTTTCGGCCACCACTTCGCCTCCATTGCAGGCGCAGGCCCCATCGTGGGACCAATCCTGGCTGCGCTGACAGGCTGGCTGCCAGCCACACTCTGGATTCTTCTGGGCTGCGTCTTCATCGGCGCAATGCACGATTTCTCCGCCATGTTCCTGTCCGTCCGCAACAAGGGACGCTCCATTGCCTACGCAATTGAAAAGGAAATCGGCTATCTTGGACGCCAGGTGTTCCTGATATTCTGCTTCTTCGCGCTTATCCTGGTCACCGCCGTCTTCACCTTGAATGTGGCCGATGGCTTCCTGGCAAACCCCGCCGTGGCGACCTCCTCGCTGCTGTTCATATTCATGGCGCCGATGTTCGGCATTGCCACCAACAAGAAAGTCCTTACCCTGACAGAGGCTACGCTGGTGTTCGTGCCATTGCTGTTCTTCTGCGTCTGGCTGGGCACAGTCATTCCATTTGACCTTGCGGCAGTTGTCGGCAGTGCCTCTACAGCCCGCAATATCTGGATATGCGGTTTGTTCTACTATGCATTCTGTGCCTCCATCATACCCGTATGGGTTCTGCTCCAGCCCCGCGACTATCTTAATTCTTTCCTGCTTTATGCCATGATGATACTTGGGCTGATTGGCGTGATAGCGGCAAAGCCCGCCATTGCAATGCCAGCAGTGAACGTGCCCAACGGTGCATTCCCTGGCGTATTCCCGCTCTTGTTCGTCACTATTGCATGCGGCGCCTGCTCAGGTTTCCACTCACTGGTGGCCTCTGGAACTTCTTCCAAGCAGATCAACAATGAAAAGGACATGCAGCCCGTGGCATACGGCGGCATGCTGGTTGAAGGCGTGCTGGCTGTGCTTTCCATCATCAGCGTTGCATATCTGGACATGAACGGCGTCAAGGAATTGCTTACTGGCGCTTCCAAGGTTCCCGCTCCAATTGCATTCGCGCGTGGGCTTGCGCATTTCTGCCAGGCGGCTGGCATCAACTACAACATTGGCTACAACTTCATAAGCCTGGCAATCTCAGCATTTATGCTGACCTCCCTTGACACAGTAATGCGCCTGGCGCGCTTCGTGTGGCAGGAACTCACCATGCCAAAGGACAATTCTGACGAATCGCAGGCCAAGGCACTTGCCAAGACCGAAAACAAGCCATCCGCATTCCGCGCCTTCATCGGCAACCGCTGGACTGCCACAGTTGTCGTGCTGATTGCTGGCGCATACCTTGCACTCAGTGGCGAAGGCAATGACATGTGGCCCGTTTTCGGCGCATCAAACCAGCTTCTGGCGGCACTGACGCTGCTGTCAGTCACACTCTGGCTCATGCGCAAGAAGCGCCCTGCCCTTTTTGCCATGCTCCCCATGTTCTTCATGCTGGTCATCTCAATATGGGCACTGGTCTGTCTCATCATCCAGAAATGGGGCAATGCCACACTGGTAAGCATATCCATCATGCTAATTATTCTTGCACTGTTCCTGTTCGTGCTGGCAATCTTCAAACTGTCGGCCAAAAAGAAATAGGGACGAACTGTAGAATGCGCGAGGCTGCGTGGTTTCCACGCAGCCTTTTTTGTGTGGACAGTGGACTGTTTGGCGCCACGACGTGGACGCCGTCGCCACTATCTGGCTAACTACATCCTGTTATACAGCGCAATATGGGCGTTGAGGTTGGCGTCCTGGGTGAAGCGCTTGGGGGCGACAAATTGATAGTCGTTGTTCATTGCGCGTTTCATGGCTTCGGCAAAGGCAGCGCTGTCGCCTGGAGGTACCAGAATATATTTGCCGCACACTACCTCTGGTAGTGAGGCATTGTCCGTGGCAATTACAGGCACGCCCATGGCGCAAGCCTCTGCGGCGCAGAAGCCAAAGCCTTCTGACAGCGAAGGCACACACACGCAATCCGCTGCCGCCACAATGCCTGGCAATTCATTATAAGGCACTGATGACTTGAAAACAACCTTGTCCTTCAATCCAAGTTCATCCACCAGTTGCACAGCCTCGTCATAGCCTGCCTGGCATGCCTTGCTTCGGCTTGCCAGTACCAGCAGCCTGGCATTCTCCGCCTTGATTTGTGCAAAAGCCCTCAGCAATACAGGCAGCCCCTTGGAGCGGCCTGGCCTGCCATTGAACAAAAACAAAAAGCCATCATCAAACCCAAGGCTTTTGCGCACAGCCTTGCCATCATGGCGTTCTGGATTCCAATGTTCATAGTCCACTGCATTGTATATTACTTCAATAGATGACTTTGCAAAGCCCTGCAATGCATTGGCTGTGGCGTTTGAAACCGCAATATATCCGTCATAGCGAGGCACATATATCAGGCGTTCCGCCAATGAGTTTATCGCATTGGACAGCCACCCCGCATCCGACACTGCCGACCATTTGCCAATCCAGACCTCATGCACTGTAAGCAATATCTTCTTGCCACGCAATCTTGCTACAAGCCAGGCTGGCAAAGCAGCTGCAAATGTGCTGGTA
>JAFYGL010000646.1 GCA_017543165.1 Victivallales bacterium
CTTCTTTGCAAAATACCACCCAGACTGGGATTTCAAGGGCTTCTACTGCCAGTCCTGGTTCCTGAATCCGATTTACAAGAAATACCTTCCCCCCACCGCGAACATACTGCGTTTCCAGGACCTGGGCAAGGCAATCAACTACCCCAACAACAGCAGGGACGCCATTCGCCGCGTATTCACGTTCCGAGGCGTCAGTATTGACAATCCCAACCCGCCGACAAAAATGCAGCAGGCGATCCAGGCAATCCTCAAGGATGGCAACTCAATCGCCAATGGCGCAATATTCATACCAAAACTATAGTGGACTGTAGGCTTCGGAGCCGCTGGCTTCAGCAATTCGGAGCCGCTGGCTTCAGCCAGCGGAAAAGGCATGCATTTCCAATAGTTTTGCAATCACCTCAACAGTAATAATATCTAAAAAAATGGAAAAATTCAAAATCGCAATGATAGGCTGCGGTGCGCGCAGCCTGGCCTACGCAAAGCCTCTTGTGCAATCAGGCAAGGCAAGCATCGTGGCTTGCGCAGACCCGTCCTGGCCCCATACCAAGCACATGCTGGACTACGCTGGCTTGGATGAGAAATCCATCCACTACTACACGGACTGGAAGGAACTGCTTGACAAGGAAAAGGAACTGGACGGCGCGGTCATCGCCACACCCAACAACCTGCATCATGAACCTGCTATCGCCGTCTTGGAAAGAGGACTGCCCCTGGCCCTGGAAAAACCCCTTACCACCACCATGGAGGACAGCGAAAAACTGCTGAATGTGGTACGCAGGAACAACTCTCAGATTATTCTTGGCTTCGTACTGCGTTCCACGCCTTTCTATGAAATTGTCAGGCAGACACTGGACAGCGGGCGCATCGGGCGCGTCATCTCCATCGAGGCGGACGAACTGGTGATGCCTGGAATCTCATCCGTCATCACCCGCTCGCCCTGGCGCCGTTTTGCAATGCAGTCAGGCGGCTCCATGATGGAAAAGTCAAGCCACGACATGGATTTGATGAACTGGTTCGCTGGCGGCAGGCCCGAGGCCGTCAGCTCCTTTGGCGGCAGCCTGCTTTTCAGGCCCAATCCCACCCTTCCCATGAAATGCGACGGATGCCCCGCCTCGCAAAGCTGCATCTACTACAAGAAGCCGCAATTCTCGTCAGCGGCAGGAGACGCAGTACTGCAGAACTCCCTGGAACGGGACCTGGACACCTGCATTTACAATATTGACAAGGATGTGTATGACAACCAGGTGGTGTCCATCCGCTACTCCAATGGCGTAATCGTCAACTTCACACTTGCATTCAACTGCATTGGCGAAAGAGGCGGCAGGAACCTGCACATAATCGGCTCGAAAGGACGCCTCTGGGGCAACATAGACTCCAACCAGATAGGCGTGCATGAAAACCTCAGCGGCGAAACAGAGCATATACAAGTGCCGCAACGTGAAGGCGGCCACAACGGAGGCGACAACTTCCACGCGCTGAATCTAATCCACATGATGGAGGACCGCAGTTTCCATCCCGCCCAGGACGCATACGCGGGCTACCTCAGCAACGCAATCTGCATCGCCGCTGACCATTCCGTGAACGAGGAAAGGCAAATACATTTCAGATATACTTCTGACGGATACATAAGGTTCAAATAGTGGTCTGTGGACAGTGGTCTGTGGACTGTGTTGCGCCTGCCAGGTGTGGATGGCTGTCACGCGTCCTGACGCGCGACCAATGGCCGCGCGGAATAGCGTGACAGCAGAATAACGCGGGGCTTTCGCCCCGCGCA
>JAFYGL010000647.1 GCA_017543165.1 Victivallales bacterium
ATGGTCTTGCCTTTCCCAATTGGAGGCGCTTATGGCGCAAATGGCAGGATTACGAGGGCAAGCCTATGAATCCAAATTGCTCAGTCGTCACAACTTATGCCCCTTATCCCGCTCCGTATCGTGTTCCCCGCGCAAAGGCAAAAGTCGATTTGGCAGGTGAATGGGATAGTTTGTCATGGGCGCATGTAAAGCCATTGAAACTGATTTCCTGCATGAAACGCGCAGGGGACAAGGATGTGTTTCTGCCTGATACCCAGGCAAAACTCCAATATGACGAGCAATTCCTGTATGTGATGTTCCAGGTCAATGACAGGTATGTGCTGGCAAATGCAAAGAATGACCAGACCGATGTGTGCCTGGACAGCTGCGTGGAATTCTTCCTGAGACCGCCTGAAACTGCACAGTACTACAACTTCGAAATGAGTTGCAACGGCAAAATGCTGCTTTGTGAGATAATAAATCTCAGTGAGGGCAAATTGAACTTTGCCACAGAAGAGGAATTGAAAAGCATTGAGCGCTTTCATACAGTGCGGGGACTTGTCAGGCATGAAATACAAGAACCCTTGACATAGAGGGTGTGCTACAAGGTGCCGCTGGATTTCTTCGTGCGGCGTGCTGGCATAGACAAAAAATTGTCTGGACAGGTGTGGACTGGCAACTTCTTCAAGTGCGCTGACCGCTCCACCCGCTATCACTGGATGTGCTGGAATCCCACATTCACCTTCCATTATCCAGAGGGCTTCGGCAGAATCGTATTTGAATAAGGATGCCTCCAGTTGCCGAGGCAACCTCCATTAGGACATGGTTTTTATTTATCCATGGATTGACACTGATTGGCTCAGATTTCATTTTGGTAATGGGCATGAATGTGATTTTGACGGCCAAAATCAAAAGAGAGCAATCTGAGTTAATTTGTGGCAATCCGTGGATAAATGAGAATCGTCACCTACTGGATGGAACTGAACAGTTTTCAATAATCGATTGTCAATCCATCGTAGCAAACCTGAATGCCGTATGGTTTGTAGTGTTCCTCAAGTTCTGCGTGGGTGGCGTGCCCGTTGTGGGAGAAGTGGTTGATGTAATATTTCGTCGAACCTGAAACGCATCCGAGTTTTTCAAGACGCTCCTTGGTCATGATGACCCACTTCCCGCTCATGTGCCCGCGGTCAATATCCCGAATGCCTCCAGTGCAGTCTGTTATGACTAGGTCAAACTTGAATTGCTTTTCCTCCAGGAACTGCCATGTGTCATCGCGGAAATAGCCAGTGTCATTTGCAATCATTGCCCAGGATGAGCCATGGCGGAATACGAAGAATTGCGGATATTCTCCTGGGACGCCTATCATGTGGTCCGCGTTCAATGGATAGAATACCATGTCCTCCTCCTCCAGCACCACTGGCTTGAATGTCTCCAGTACGACAGGGTTCAGGCGGAATTTCTTCCAGTCGCCATTGAATGTGAGCTTGTCCCAGAAGTATTTGTAAAGTTGGCGTATGACACCCTGGTTGCCATAGATGTTGAGAATATTCTGCTCTTCAACCACGGAAAAGCCCTTCCGCCTGTAATTCAGCATGTCACATACCCAGTGGTCTTCGTGGTTGTGGGATATGAAAAGGTGCTTCAAGTTTTCTGAATGAAGTTGGTATTTGTATTCCTGCGCCATGCTGTCAGGTCCAAAGTCAATGCGGACACGCTCGCTTATCTTGTATGCGGTGCGCATGCGCATGTCCTTGCCGCCGTTTTGCCATGCCTCCTGGCATACCCTGCAATTGCAGAATATGGCTGGTATGCCCTCTGCCGCCGCACTGCCTAGAATCTGAATCTGTGCCATAGTCAACTCCTTGAAAATATCTCTAAACTAGCATCCCATAGCCGCGAATATCATCAACTTGGAATCTATGCAAACTCCATTGCCAGCCTGCTCTTCCAAAAAAGACAGGAGTTTTGACAGGGGCACGCGCAGCACGCAAATGTCCTCAGTGGCTTCGGGGTGGGGCAGGGGATTTGCATTGCCAGGCTGCGTGGAGTCAATGTCCACAAATGCGATGTTTATCCTTTCGTCTGTAAGGCCTGCGCTGCTGGCCGCCGAGGGCAGTATCTTGCGGATGCTGCATTTGTAGCCGGTTTCCTCGTAAAGTTCCCTGTGTATGGTCTGCTCCGCTGTCTCGCCAGCGTCTATCAGCCCAGCTGGAAATTCAATTATCTGGCACTTCAATGGCACTCGGTATTGCCGCACCAGCAGCACCTCTTCCTGCGGATGTATTATGGGCACGATGATTACAGCGCCTGGCTGCCCAGGCTTCCTGGAAGCGGAATCCCACTGGCGCAGGCGGCCTAGTTTGTCCTTGTATTTGATGGCGTGCAAATCCAAGTATGGCAGCGATGCAACTACCTCATCACTTATGATTTCAATTGGCATAATCTATCTCCTTTTTGTGTGTACGCGCTGCAGTGGGCGCCGAGGCGGCGCCCACTCAGGTTGCCTTTGCGTGAACAACGCTGCTGGCGGCAGTTCGCTCCGCTGTGGGCGCCGCCTCGGC
>JAFYGL010000648.1 GCA_017543165.1 Victivallales bacterium
GTCCCGCTGGCCAGACTGGCCCATGCGGCCCCGACACCGAAATGTTCGTGCCATTGGACAGGCCTGACTGCGGACCAAACTGCGGCCCCGCCTGCGGCTGCGGCAAGTGGGTGGAAATATGGAACGACGTGTTCATGCAGTACAACAAGACGGCGGAAGGCAAGTACATTCCGCTGGAGCATCCCAACGTGGACACGGGCATGGGCGTGGAGCGCGTGACAGCCTTCATGCAGGGCGTCAAGAGCGCATACGAAACCGAACTTTTCGCTGGCATATTCAAGTGCATACAGCAGCTGTCCAACAATCCCGAAGCCAACAGCGACAACCGTTCCGCCCGCATCGTGGCCGAGCATCTGCGCGCCAGCACCTTCCTCATCGGCGACGGCGTGAAACCCAGCAATGTGGACCAGGGCTATGTGCTGCGGCGCCTCATACGCCGCGCAGTCCGCGAAGCCCGCAAACTGGGACTGACAGAGATTTTCACTGCGAAGGTGGCGGATGTGGTAATCGCCGAATACAGCGAATTCTACCCAGTGCTCAAGGAGAAGGCCGACTTCATCAAGGAAGAACTTACCCGCGAGGAAGAGCAGTTCGCGAAGACGCTGGAGAACGGCACCAGGGAATTCAACAAACTGGTTGACAAGATACCGCCCACAGTGGAACGCAAGGTCATCAGCGGCAGGATGGCATTCAACCTGTACGAAACCTACGGCTTCCCGCTGGAATTGACCATTGAAATGGCCAAGGAACGGGGCTTCCAAGTGGACGAGGAAGGCTTCCGCAAGGCATACGAGCAGCACCAGGAGCAGTCCAGGGCAGGCGCAGAGCAGAAGTTCAAGGGCGGCCTTGCAGACCACTCTGAAAAGACAGCCGCGCTTCACAGCGCAACACACCTGCTGCACAAGGCGCTGCGCATCGTGCTGAACTGCGAGGCTGCGCAAGCTGGCTCAAACATCACTGCGGAACGCCTGCGCTTCGACTTCACCTACGGCGAAAAGATGACACCTGAGCAGATCAAGGCCGTGGAGGACCTGGTGAACGAGCAGATCAAGCGGGACCTGCCAATCGTTTGCGAGGAAGTGCCCCTTGAAGAAGCGAAACGCCGCGGCGCAATCGGCTTGTTCGAGAGCAAGTACGGCGAAAAGGTGAAACTCTACACGATGGGCGATTTCTCAATGGAGATTTGCGGCGGTCCACACGCCACGCACACTGGCGCACTGGGGCATTTCCGCATTCTCAAGGAAGAGAGCAGCAGCCGTGGCGTACGCCGCATCAAGGCGGTGCTGGAGTAAGTGGTTCCGACGGCATGCCTGCCGTCGATTTCAACAAATAAACGTAACTATCCAGTCCCCACCTGAAAGGCATAGTTTTTAATTTATCCACTGATTGACACAGATTTTCACTGATTTCATTCTGAAAATGAGTGTGGAAGTGATTTTGACGAGACATCGTCAAAATCACCTGGCGGCAATCTGGGTTAATCTGGACAATCTGTGGATAAATTAAAAAACATGCCTTCAGGAAGAGGGCTGGACA